>JAISWN010000159.1 GCA_031271075.1 Treponema sp. | reverse complement strand
CGGATCACGAAAGAGAGGGTCCGGTTTACCAGGTTTCCCAGATTGCCGATGAGTTCGCCGTTTACCTTTTCCTGAAAATCTTTCCAGGTAAAAAGGGAGTCGGCCCTTTCCGGCCGGTTGTAGAAAATGTAGAAACGCCAAATATCCGGCCCGATGCCGGTCTCCATCACGTCGGTACCAAAGACCCCTACCCCCCTGGTCTTGGAGAATTTGCCGCTTTCGTAGTTAAGGTACTCGGTGCTGGACATGTGGTGAAGCATGGTCCAGTTGTCCCCGCTCCCCAGGAGGCTGGAGGGGAAAACCACCGTGTGGAAGGGGATGTTGTCCTTGCCGATAAACTGGAAAAGCTCCACCTCCTCCGGGCTTTTCCACCAGTAATCCACAAAGGCCCGCCAGTCTTTGGTTGTCTCCGCTCCCAGATTCCCGGTAATGGAAATATAGCCAATAGGCGCGTCAAACCAGACGTAAAAGACCTTTTTCTCGTAACCGGGCCGGGGAACCGGTATGCCCCATTTCAGATCCCTGGTGATGGCCCGTTCCCGCAGGCCGTCCCTGATCCATGCCTGGGTCATCTGGACGGCGTTGTTTGCCCAGAAGCCCGCTCCCGAAGCCCGCTCTATCCATGCTTCCAGGCGATCCTTGATCCTGGGCAGATCGATGTAGAGATGTTTGGTGGATTTAAGCTGCGGGGTGGCGCCGCAGCTTGAGCAACGAGGCTCCTTGAGTTCCGTCGGATCCAGGAGCTTGCCGCAGGACTCGCACTGATCCCCCCGTGCGCCGGGGTAGCCGCAGTGGGGGCAGCTTCCCAGCACGTAGCGATCCGCCAGGAAACGTCCGCAACTGTCGCAGTGGAGTTGTTCAATGGTATGCTCCGCGATAAAACCATTGGCGTCCAGCTTCCTGAAGATATCCTGGGTCACTTCGGTCTGGATGGGGGTGGATGTACGGCCGAATTTATCAAAACCAATACCGAACCAGCGGTAAATTTCCGAATGGACAGCGTAATAACGGTCGCAGAGCTCCTGGGGGCTTACCCCCTCCTCGGCGGCCCTGGTCTCGGTGGCGGTGCCGTACTCATCGGTACCGCATACGTAGAGGGTTTCGCAGCCCCGGAGCCGGCAAAACCGGGCAAAGGCGTCGGCGGACAGAACCTGGATAAGATTCCCCAAATGGGGCACATTGTTCACGTAAGGGAGGGCGGAAGTGATCAATCTGCGCTTCATAAGCAATATAGTATGGGGGATCTGCCGAAAATTGGCAAGGGCCCGCATTGATCCGTGCCGGGGGGTCGGACTTGCCCCGCAGGTCCGCTTATACCGGGCTAAACTTACGGGGAAAGCCCCGCGCAAGGGATTGGAGGGGTGTGCACCCCGCAGGGGCGCGCAGCCCCGGCGCATTGCGCCGGGGCCGGAGCTTAGCGGAGCCCCGGAAAGCCCGGTTTGCGGCGTTCTACGCCGCAAATGCGCCCAAATTTCTCTCAAATCCTTTACAATGTAAAATTACGCTTGATTTTTGTCTGCGTTGATTTTTCATAAGCGGGGTGCATACACTTAAAGAAATTTATGAAATCAAAATGTCTGATTCTATTGCTTGTACTTCCCTCTTTTGCTCTTCTTTCTCAAACACTTCCCCAAACACTTTCCCAGGCAAAGGGCGGTACCCGCATCTTCATTGCCCCATGCACCGGCGGCAATGAGGCGGAGTCCCTGTTTTTCGATGAAAACTTTGCCCGGGAGATTGCCGGAGCCGGCTATACTCTGGTTCAAAATGAAACGGAAGCGGATTACCGGATCAATCTTCAGGTTGAGGGTAACGCCGAATACGGCGAGTATGAGGATGCCAAGCCCAAAATTATCAACATCGCCTTGGCTGAGGCAAAGACCAGCCAGGAGATCATCAGATTCGCCTGGGAATACGAGAACCCGGAAGAGATGACCCAATGGGGCCTGGTCATCCTCTTCCAGTCCATACCTGTTCCGGCGGCAGAGGCTGCCGCGCCGCCCTCCGCCCTTCCACCGGATCCTGATAGGGGGCGCAACAAGTGGCTCTATGCCCTTGCCTATGGGGGGATCGATTTTACCTGGTTCCTCAGTGAAAATATAATGGGGGCGGAGTATACCTATACCGGGCCCTTCCTCTCCGACGGCCGCCGCCGGTATATCAATACCGGAAACAACCAGGGGGGTATAATCCGGCCTCTGGCCGGGGCCGGGGTGGAACTCCAGTTCCTCAATTACCTGTCCGCGGAAACGGGCCTGAAATTCCGTTTCAACAATGTAGAGAACAATAAAAATGTTCCTGTTTTCGCCTTTCCCCTGTACCTCAAATTCCCCTTCAAGCCCGGCAGAATCTTTATGCTTGAACCCTACGCCGGCATAGAGTTGAATATTTCCACCAGTCCGGATGCAATCAGGCCCGCGGTTGTCTCCGCCGCGTGGGGTTTCCAGTTTGGAATCTGGGGAGGCGCCGGGCTGGGGGTGGTGTTCACTGACGCCAATATCTCTGTGGATTTGGGCCTGAGCAACGTAAAGGGGCCCTACGGCGAAGGGAAATTCCAGCGTATCGCCCTGGGTTTCTCGGTAGGTTACAAATTCGGCTTCTATAACCGGAGCAAGAATAACCGGAGCAAGAATGACCGGAACAAGAATGACCGGAACAAGAATGACCGGAGCAAGAATACCGCTAGCGCCGCCCCGCAGCCGGCAGAGGCCGGGCCATTCACCGGTTACGATGGTGAATACGGTGAACACGGCGAAGATGAAACCGGCGAAGATGTACCGGCAGAGGAAGACAGGCCGGGGATCGGGGAAGCGTCTCTACTGAACCCGTAAAGGATCCAGCGCGTCCCGGAGACCGTCCCCCAGGAGGTTGAGGCCAAGGACCGTAAAGGCGGCGGCCAGTCCGGGGAAGATCAGCATCCAGCGGGCGCTGTAGATAACCGTAGAAGCTTCGTTGAGGATGCTCCCCCAACTCGGCAGGGGGGCGGGGATTCCGGCGCCCAGAAAACTCAGGGCCGCCTCGCTCATGACGGCCTGGGCAAAGAGAAAGGTCATCTGCACGATAAGGGGGGAAACGATGTTGGGGGCGATATGGCGGAAGAGTATCCTGCCCTTCCCCGCCCCCATGCTTTTCGCCGCCTCCACGTAGGGCTGTTCCCGGGCGGAGAGTACCGCCGAGCGGGTAAGCCGGGCCATGGAGGGCGCGGAGCTAAGGGAAAGGCAGAGGATAAGGTTTTTGATGCCCGCCCCCAGAAGGCTCATCATGGCTATGGACAGAAGCAGGGAAGGTATGGCCCTGATGCCGTCGCAGAGACGCATGGTAACCTGATCGGCTGCCCGGTTGAGCCCGGCCCAGAGCCCCGCCGCAATCCCCAGGACGGTGGAGATGATCCCCACCGAAAAGCCCAGCCCCAAGGATACGCGGCCCCCGTAGGCAAGGCGGGCAAAGAGATCCCGGCCCAGGGTATCGGTTCCGAACCAGTGAAGGGCGGAAGGGGCTTTGAGCCGGCCGGCTACCTGGGTGGTAAAGGGGGAATGCCCCGCGGCCAGGGGGCCGAAAAGGGAGAACAGCAAAACCGCGGACACCATCAGGAAGCCCCAGCACAGGCGCCGGTTTTTCAGGAGGAACCTCACAGTTCCCCCGAAAGGCGGAGCCGGGGATCCAGCAGGGCAAGAAGGAGATCCGCCGCCAGGCTGAGCCCCATGTTCGCCAGGGCCGCAAGGAGGATGATCCCCTGGAGGGTCTCCACATCCCGGCGGCCTATGGAGGCGGCGGCCAGGGAACCGAGGCCGGGGATGCCGAAGAGGAATTC
>JAISWN010000151.1 GCA_031271075.1 Treponema sp. | reverse complement strand
CAGTACCTCTTGCAGGCTTACCAGATCCCCTCAGGCTCAATGATAGACACCCTCCTTATCGGAGACCGGATATTCGTCAACAAGCTCATCTACGGCCCGGAACTGCTCCCCGGCCTGGGAAAGCTGCCCAGCCCGGTACGGCCGAAGCGGAACGACATTATCATCTTTGAAAACCCCTCCTACCTTTCCCGGGGCCCGGCCTTCGACATTGCCCAGCGGATCCTCTACATGCTCACCCTTTCCCTGGTGGATATTGACCGGGACGAGTCGGGGGAGCCCAAGGTTCACTTCCTGATCAAACGGGCCGCAGGGGAGGGGGGGGATCGCTTTGTTACCCGGCAAGGGGAACTGCGGATCCTCTTCTCCGGGGAAACCCGCTGGGTGGAGGAACGGGACTACCAGGCGGAACGGGGCTGGAACCACAACCTGAGCCGGATGGTAATGCCCGGGGAGTACCCTGCCCTGGATGCCCTGGGGAAGATCGAGGCCTACCGGGATATGGGCCTTAGCGCCCCCGAAACCCTGCGGGCCAGGACGGGGGGCTTAAAGTCCGTGCAGGATTCTTTCGCGGTGGAACGGGCATGGCTGGAAACCCTGCGGGGGGCCTTGCCCCAGGACAGCCGCTACCGGACCCTCCTTGCCCGGCACAGGCTGGGCTGGTACGTGCCGGAAGGCCGGATCATGCCCCTGGGGGATAACCGGGACAATTCACGGGACGGCCGCTACTTCGGGCCGGTACGCCTGAGCAAGGTCCTGGGAAAGGGCTCCCTGATCTACTGGCCCCTCTGGCGGCGGGCTTCCGGCGGCGTAGACTGGAGAGCCGGCCTGATCCGTTAAGGGAAAAATATGCTCTTCGACAAATCATTAAAATATTCCTACGCGGAACAGAAGAACAAACGCCACCGGATCAGGGGGGTAGTGTTTTGGTTTCTGGGAATTTTTATCCTCTACAATTCTTTTACCTCCTTTTTCTTTTCCATGCGGGTTTTGGAGAACGATTCTATGCGGCCGGGGCTCCGCAGGGGGGATCGGTTCATCTGCCTTTCCTTTACGATTCACGGACTCTTGTCGAACCTCAATTTTCCGATGCAGCCCCTTAGACGGGGCAATATCGTTCTTGTCGACACAGCCCGGCGGGAGGAACAGAGCCCTCCCAAACTTGCCCTGGACTGGATAATCCGTTTTTTTAGCGCCCAGCGTTTCAGCCTTTTCAACCGGGATCACCGGACTTACATGAAGCGGATCGTCGGCCTTCCCGGAGACGAGATTAGCATGACGAACTTTGTCCTCCGGGTCAGGGAAGAGGGGAGTTCCCATGCCTTTACCGAATTTGAACTTTCCGATCGGGACTACGTTCCGGATATTCCCCACGTGCCGGCCGTCTGGGATGAATCGCTGCCCTTCTCGGGAAACATGGACAGGATCATCCTGGGGGAGAACGAGTGCTTCGTACTTTCCGACGACCGGGGCAACACCAATGACTCCCGCACCTGGGGCCCGGTTTCCATAAGGCAGGTAAGCGGGAAAGTCCTGCTCCGCTACTGGCCTTTGAACCGGCTGGGCCTTCCCTAAGAAACCCAAGTGGGAACAGACCTCTCCCGGAACCGGTGGGGGAACGAATTTTCCCTCTACATCCACGTCCCCTTCTGCCGGTCCTTCTGTGATTACTGCGATTTTTATTCGGTTCTCCTGAAAGAGGGAGCTTTGGCGCCCAGCCCGTTGGTAAACGCCTATATCGACGCCCTGCTTGCCGACGGAGAGATCCTCCTGGGGGAATTTCCCGGCTGCAAGGTTCCCACGGTGTACATCGGCGGCGGCGACCCCGCGGCTCTGGGCGCGGACGGCATAAGCCGCCTCCTCGGGGGCCTTGGCGCCCTGCTTCCCCCGGATGATTCCCGGGAATTCACCCTGGAGGCGAACCCCGAATCGGCGGACAGGGCTTTCCTCCTGGCCTCCCGGGAAGGAGGGGTGAACCGGCTTTCCCTGGGGGTGCAGAGCTTTAACCGGGCCTCCCGCGCCCTGGTTCACCGGGGCGGGGATCCGGAACTCCTGGAGAGGCGGTTGGGCCTTGCGGCGGAGATCTTTCCCGGCGCTTTTTCCGCCGACCTTATGGCCGGCCTTCCCCGCCAGAACCGGGATGTCCTGCTTGACGACATAGAAAAGACCCTGGCCCGGAAACCCGCCCACCTGTCCCTTTACGCCCTGACGGTGGAGGAAGATACCCCCCTGGGCAGGGCGGTTGAACAGGGCCTCCCCGCCGCGGCCCTGCTTCCCTCCCCGGATGAGGCGGATGCCGCCTGGATCGCCGGCCGGGACGCCCTGGAAAAGGCGGGCTACGGTCAGTACGAGGTAAGCAACTTCCGCCTTCCGGGAAAAGAGTCCCGGCATAACCTCCGCTACTGGCGCATGGAAAACTGGCTGGGCCTGGGCCCCGCCGCCTCGGGCACCCTGATCGACGACCGGAGCGGAACCGGGCTGCGCCTCTCCTGGCCGGCGGATCTCGAAGGCTGGCTTGCCCAGGCCCCTCTTCGCGGAAAGTCCCGTTCCGGCTTTCTCTCCGGCCGGGACGGCTGGCCCCCGGCGGAAGCCCTTGACCGGCTTACCCTGATGAAGGAGAGCATCCTTATGGGTTTCCGCTACCTGGAAGGGCCCGGAGCCCTCTTCTCCCGGCGCTTCGGCCTCTCCCTGGAGGAGGCCATCCCCCGAACCCTGGAAAAGTGGCGGCAGCGGGGCCGGCTTGCGGAAAACCGAAGCGCCCTCAACCGGGAGGGTATCCTCTCCCTCAACCCCTTCCTCCTTGACGCCTTTGACGAACTGGCGAAGCGCCCGGCAGGTTGACTGGACTAAAACTACTCATTATTGGGACCACAAGGACACAATGAGCCCCCTGGACCGGAGCGCCCGCGGCCTCTCCCGCTACACTACCTCAACCCCGTGCTTCCGTGCCGCCGCCTTCAGGTTCCCGTCTAACGTACCAAGGACAGCCCCCATGCGGAGCGCCAGTTCCAGGTAGACCGCATCGTATACCGTCAGGTCGTAATCGCGGGCCAGCCTTAACAGGGTCCCGGTATAGACGCTGCCGTATTCCGAATCGGTACTTATCTTTAAAGTGGTCAAATGGGAAACCATCACCAGGGCTTCCGAATATTCCAGCCGTTTTCTGACAAGCGCCTTCTTGAGGATATTCCCCAGCTCATACCACCACAGATGGGGAACATACAGGGTGTCATCTTCCCCGATGGAGGAAAAAAATTGCAATGCATACTCCTTTTGCTCATCCGGGAGGATCGAAGCCGCAAAAAAGGAAGCGTCAATGACATATACCACTAGGGCCTCCCTTCCTCAATCGCTTCCCGAATATCAAAGGGCTCATCACCCTTCCAATGAAGCCGTGCATACTCCCCCAGCTTCCTAATCCCCTCCGCAAGGCTTTCCTTTTTTTCCTGGGGGAATGGAATGATCTTAGCCACCGGTTTCCCCCGCCTGGTTACGGTGTAGTCCTTCCCCTTTTCGACCTCCGCGATAAGCTGGGAAAAATGCGTCTTCGCCTCAAAAGTCCCTATAGTCGCCATAACAGCCTCCTATAGACTAGTCTACTATACTAGTTGGTATAAAGCAAGAGGACTTTGTAACGCAGGGGTGTGATAACGCAAAGGTGTCAGGCACCGAATTTACCTGGTGTTGTGCATGGCGACCGGCCCCACATATAGCGTCCGGCTCCGCCGCCGGCCACCTGGCACTTTTTTACCCAGGCGGGAAAAATTTCCCCGCTTTAATCCAGGTCAATTCGTGCTTGTTATGATAAAGATGAACCACCCGCGAACCGGGGATGGCGGCAAAGCGCCGGGGGGTGTCAAAATCAGCGGTAGCGCTGGCGGAACCCTGCATTTTGATCGTGCACACAAAATTGTTGCACAGGCCCGACGCAAGCCATTTTTCGATCCAATCGAAAAGCCGGGGCGGGTAGCAGATCACGTCGCAGAAAAGCCAATCCACGGGGCCGACATCTTCCGGTTTCAGGGTAAAGGCGTCGTGCCTGATAAA
>JAISWN010000128.1 GCA_031271075.1 Treponema sp. | reverse complement strand
TCCCGGCGGGGCCTCGTCTTCGCCGCCACCCCGGCCAGCGATTTTGTCTGCGGCCCCCTGCAGCTTGCCAGCGGCATCGGCCTCCAGGTGTTTATGACCGGCCGGGGAACCCCCTACGGGCTCGCGGCGGCTCCGGTGATCAAGGTAAGTTCCCGGACGGATCTAAAAAAACAGTGGCAGGATCTTATTGATGTGGATGCCGGTACCATTGCCTCGGGAGAGGAAAGTATCGGCCAGGTGGGGGAACGGATCTTCCGGATGATCGTCGATACCGCCAGCGGCCGCTACAAGCCCTGGGTGGAGAAGTACCATCTCTACAACGACATCGATCTCTTCGATCCCTCCCCTGTTACCTGAATTGGCCGAGGAACCATGACTGAAAGCGAAGCCTTTAAGCGCCTTTACGATGTGATCGCCCGCCTCCGGGGCCCCGGCGGCTGCCCCTGGGATCAGGAGCAGAACCCCCAAAGCCTCCGGGGGGATCTTCTTGAGGAGACCTACGAATGTGTGGAGGCTATTGACGAAAAGGATCCCGCCCACATCAGGGAAGAATTGGGGGATCTCTACCTCCTGGTAACCATGCTCTCCTACATGCACCAGGAAGAGGGACTCTTTACCGTGGCGGAGACCCTGGAAGGCATCGGGGAAAAGCTTATCCGCCGCCACCCCCATGTGTTCGGCGAGACAAAGGTAAAAGACAGCGCGGAGGTCCTCCGGAACTGGGCGAAGATCAAGGTGGAACAGGAAGGCCGCAGGCCGAAAGACTCGGTTCTTGACGAGGTTTCCCGCAGCCTTCCCCCCCTGGACCGGGCCTGCAAACTCCAGAAAAAAGCCGCCAGGGCGGGTTTTGACTGGTCCGCGGTGGAAGATGTAATCAACAAAGTGCGGGAGGAACTGGCGGAGGCGGAGGAGATCCTGGCGGTTTCCGCCATAGCAGGAACCACCGCGGCAGAATCCGCCACGGCGGTTTCCACCGGTTCCACAGACGAGGGCCCCGGCCAGGAGGAGGCCCTGGAAGCGGAACTGGGGGATCTTCTCTTTTCCGTGGTGAATCTCTGCCGTTTCCTGAAAATCGATCCCTCCGTTGCCCTTCAGCGGACCAACGTCAAATTCGAGAAACGTTTCAGGCATGTGGAAAAAAGCATGAAGGAACAGGGCCGGGAAATGAAGAAGGAAAACCTTGCCCTTATGGACCGCTACTGGGAGGAGGCCAAGGGCCTGTAGGGGCAGCCCATTGAACCCGGATAAGCCGCCCCACCCTCCTACATGGCTTCCAAAAAGGGTATACAGACCAGTTCCAGGGCGTCCTTGAGAACCCGCAGAACCGCCCGGCTCAATGCCAGCCGCGCCTTAACCAGACCGGGGTTTTCCGCGTTTAAGACCGGGCAGTCTTGGTAGAAGCGGCTGAAACACTTGGAAAGTTCGTAAAGGTAGGCTGTCAGGAGGGAGGGATCCATCCCCGCCGCCGCCGCGGCCACCGCCTCGGGGTAAGCGGCCAGGGACTTGAGGAGTTCCCATTCGGCGTCTCCGGCAAGAAGCGCCGGGTCGTAATCCCCATCCCCCGGGGCCTCCCCCCGGACAAGGGCCTTGCGAAGCAGGGCGGATATCCGGGCCCCCATGTACTGGAGGTAAGGCCCCGTATTGCCGTTAAACGAAAGGGATTCTTTGGGATCGAAGATCATGTCTTTTATGGGGGAAACCTGGAGCAGGAAGTAGTGGAGCGCTCCAAGGGCGATCTTTTCCGCCACCGCGCCGGGGTCTCCTACCTCCTCTTCCCGCTCCTTCTCCCGAATCTCCTCCCGGGCCATGTCCCGCAGGCGGTCGATCAGATCATCGGCGTCCACCACCGTCCCCTCCCGGCTTTTCATCCGGCCCTCGGGCAGGTTCACCATGCCGTAGGAAAGGTGGTAGAGGTTCTTCGCCCACTCAAAGCCCAGCTTGCCGAGGATCGCGAAAAGCGCCTTGAAGTGGTACTGCTGCTCCGATCCTGCCACATACACCAGCCGGTCAAAGGGCCAGTCCCGGTGGCGGTAAATGGCGGTGCCGATATCCTGGGTTATGTAGATAGAAGTCCCGTCCCTGCGGAGGAGGACTTTTTTGTCCAATTTTTCCGCGCTCAGGTCGATCTGCACCGAGCCGTCTTCTTCCCGGTAGAAGACACCCCTCTCCAGGCCCTTGAGGATCTCGTCCTTTCCCAGGAGGTAGGTCTTGCTTTCAAAGTAATACTGATCGAAGGAGATCCCGGTGCGGGCGTAGGTCTGCTTCATTCCCTCCATGGCCCAGAGGTTCATCTTCTTCCAGAGGGATACAGTTTCCCCATCCCCCGCTTCCCACTTGCGGAGCATCTCCTGGACCCTGCCCATGATGGGGGCCCGGGCCTCGGCCTCCTTCTTGTCCAGCCCCTTTTCCTTTGCCAGAGCCTCGGCTTCTTCCTTCAAATCCCTGCTGAAGCGCACGTACCAGTCCCCCACAAAGCGGTCGCCTTTAAGCCCCTCGGATTCGGGGGTCTTGCCCTCCCCCTGTTCCTGGTAGGCCAGCATGGACTTGCAGATATGGATACCCCGGTCGTTGATGATGCAGACCTTCCGCAGCTCCGCGCCACAGGCGGCCAGGATCCGGGAAACGCTCTCCCCCAGCGCATCGTTACGCAGATGCCCCAGGTGGAGGGGCTTGTTGGTGTTGGGGCTCGAAAATTCCACCATGATCCGGCTTCCCGCAAGGGTTCCGGGCCTGCCGAAACCGAAATCCGGCCCGTCTTTGCGGAGAATCGCGGAAAGCAGCTTCCCGGCAAGGGCCCCCCGGTCAAGCCGGACATTCACGTAGGGGCCTTCCGCGCTGAAGCTGCCTCCCGCTTCCCCCCCTCCCTCCGCGCCATCCGCAGCCAGGGCGGAAACCAGGAGGGCGGCAATTTGGGGCGGGGCCTTGCGCAGCGTTTTCGCGTAAGCGAACATGGGAAAACCCAGATCCCCCAGTTCCGGCCTGGGGGGAAGCTCCGCGATAACCTGATCCGGCTCAACAGTCCCGCTCAGTCCCGCGTCTTTCAGCAGGGCGTTCAATGCGCGGGCAATCCGTATTTTCCAGGGTTTCCTAAAATCCTGCATATTTCATCCTTACTTTTTCTCTTTTATAAACAACTGATAAACAGCCGGGTCAGTTCACAAACAGATCTTACGGCTTGCCAGGCAAGCAAACAAGCTAGTTTGGGCCGGTATCTTCCATCAGGTCAATAGTGTCAAGCAGATCAAGGGTATCGTGAAACGTCTGGATTACCGAAACAAGCCGGTTCATAAAATCCGGCGTTTGGGCTTCAATATCCTTAAGATTGGACAGGGAATCGTATTTGGCCCCCGGCTCCCTCCTTGCAATTCCGGCAAGCAGGGAAATAAGGTGCTTCATGGCCTCTTTGGTCCGGTTAAGGATCCGCGCAAACTCCCCGGAGACGTCCTCCAGGGCCATCTGGATCTTCCGCCGCTTCACCGGGAGGGCCAGCATATCCTGCCTTGCCATGGCGTAAGGTTTCCCATACTCCCCCTCAGGATCCAGTTTGGCATCTAATTTTTTTATATCATCCCTAAGATTGAAAAGAACATCGTAAGCCTCGCTGAACCCGGCGTAGTTCTCCTGCTTAAAAAAAACGCCATCCGCCAGAATAGGCTGCAAGACCGGGTCGATATCGTTTATAAAGACTACTTCATGGAAGGTAAGCAGGAAAGAAAGGGCGAAAATACCGGGAACCGGCGCCCCGTCGGGATTGGCGCCGGACAGCGCGTTTTTCAGGGTCAAAAGCTCCGCGCCCCGGAAAAACTGTTCGAAGAGCTTGAACATCTCCTGGCGGCGGCGGTTCCGGCTGTATGCGGCAAACTGTTCCTCTATGTGATGCCGCCAGTAGTCCCGGTAAACGGCAAACCAGTCCTCCCCTCCCGGTATAACCTTGGGGCAGAGGCTTATATCCCGGTTGGCGTAACGGAGCAGCGGGATCAGGGGAACCTGCCTGTTGAACTGCCGAATGGTCTCCAGGGCTTTTTCCGCGCGGCCAAGGAGGTTCCTGATTTCTTCATCCATATCGAAATCCGGCCCGGCGGATCTTTCCTGGAGGATAAAAATGAAAAGTGATTCCAGCAGGGTTAAACCGGGAGGCGAAGGCAGGGAAAAAAAGATATTGTTCAGTGTCCCCAGCATATCCTTGATCACAAAGATCGAACAGACCATTCCCTTCCCCCCGGGGTCGCTCCCAAAAGCCCCAAGCACCCGGTCATACAGAAAAAAGGCCAGCTCTTTAAGGCAAAACAGGGACCGGACATTGAAGTACATAACAGACCGCTGCTCCTCGCTTATGCCGGTAAAGATCTCTTCCATGGCGTGGAGGGCAAACTGGCAGGCTTCCGCCTCCGGCTTCCGCGGATTCTTTCCTTCCACATATCCGGGGGCGGTTTCCGTTTCCAAACGGCGGTGGATATCCCGCATCTCCAGGGAACCGAGAAAAGCGTAAAAAGTTCCCCTATCCCTGTTGACGCTTACATCCAGGGCATCGAAGAAAAAACGCACGTCTGTTTTCAGACCCTCAAGCAAATTGTAAAACTCGTTAAGCAGTTGGTTCCGCTGGTTATCGAACAACTGGGGATACCCGGCGGCGATTTCCCGGCCCAGCTTTCCAATCCGGCTCTCCTGGAACAGCTCTCTTGGCGGCCTGTTTTTGAAAAAACTCAAAATAAAGTAGAGCAGGCGGTAATACCAAGGCAGCCGGGCATATTGAGCCGCAAGGCCGGATTCCCCGGCCTTTTCTTCAGCCCCGGCGGCGTAGAGGGGCTCGGCGGACATAGCAGACTGGGATTTAAGCTTCTCAAGAAATTCATGCCGTTCTTCCAGGCTCAGACGGGCGGCTAATTGGTCGAGGGTATCTGAATCGGACATACATTACGACTATACGTCCGGCCCCAAAACAAGGTCAACGGAGGGGGAAAATGGAGGGGGGAAAAGGAGGGGAAAAATGGCCGGATAAATCATTGCGGCGTATAACGAACACCTGGGCGCGGAAACAGGGGAATCTTTCTCCGCCGAGTTTGGTTATCGTGTTGTGCGTGGTGGGGGGGGTATTAGTCAGTCGAAGGGGGAAGGCCCTGTTTAACCCTCTCCAACTCTGTCCGATCGAGCGCTATAAATATAACATCATCTTTTATAAATATTGATTGCAACGATGGCCATGCTTCCGCGCCTTCCAGCTCATCCGTCATTTTATCTATAATTTCATTAAATTCTTCAGGTTCCTTGCTGTGGACAACTTGCCGCCACAGCCCGTCTCTGGAATGTGCCGTATATGCATAAAACAAACGTACCGGCTGAGAACCCCAAGACGCCATGTAAGGCCAGTCAAGCAGATCTTCCTGGTGATATTTCCCATCGTAGAAATACGGACGGTACGCCCGGGTCGCCCCCAGTATTATAAGACGATAATCTTTATCGTCCTGGTAACCAGCGGTAGTTTCTATTCGCGCAATAAGTCTGTTCCATTCCATCTTTTCCGCGTCAAAACCCAGCTTCCATACTTTCATTGCGTAAAAATCAGAAATTGCGGAGATATATATCAATATAAAACAAAACAGCAATGAAACATTTCTATGGAAATTAATATTCGACTGAAAAAGAACAGCCACAATAAGTATGTGGAAATATGCGATACCAAAGAAGTCCACTCGTGCCCAAAAGAAAATGTCGGTATTTGTGATTAAACTTGATGTAAAAGAGAAAAATAAAGCGGCATAAAACAGAATAAGAAATACCGCAATATTCAAAAAACGTGTTTTTGCCGGAATTTTGGAACGGAATATTTTCAGACCCGCCGCCAACAGAGAAACCGCAAACAACGCGGTAAATAACAGGGTAAAAGATCGTGGGAAAAACGGGACTTTGTACTCAAACAGATACCTGAATGAAACCCGGACTATTTCAATAAGACGGGAGGGAATATCCCGCAATCCAATAGTTTCCGTCATGTAACTGCCAGTAGACAATTTGCCTGTTTTTCCGAGATGAGCGACAACAACAACATGAAAACAAAGCGCAAGAACAATTGCAAGAATTGTCCATATATGCGCCGCCGCCATTTTTAATATTCTTGGGGGCTTTTCTTCAGATGTATATTCAATAACAAACCTGCCGATAAAAACAACGGCGATTGTCGAGACCACAACCGCATAAGTTCCAAGGGCAAACCAAAACGACAAAGCCGCAAGCAGGACAAACCCCAGGCGTCTTGTCCTGGAATCCTGCTTCACCGCCTTGTCTCCCAGGAAAAAACCCGCAAGCACAAAAAAGGGGAGGGTCATATAATACCCCCCGCCCATGCCATACATTCTTGCGATTATATAGGGCTGGAGGACAAACAACAAACCCGTAACAGAATAGATTAGAATAGATTTTGGCAGACGCCAATATGAACAAAGCATAACAGCGGCGAGGGCAAAAAAGATAAAATTAACCAGATTCGTTAATACCGGCAAAAAGCGGCCATTCATCAATACAAGTGAGAATATGTTATAGAAATACCGGCCAATGGCAAGTTCGCCAACAACAAGCGGCGATCTGGAAAACAACAGTTCCCAATCATGATTACCAATCATAAAAATCGCGGTATGCAACGCAAACACTATGTTCAATCCAAAAAAAACGGCGCAAAACGATTTCGTGTAAAGCATGGGAATATCAGTCCATAACCGTCTGATTGAATACACCAAATCTTTATTAAAAAAACAGTCCGCTATTTTACAGACATCCTTCATAAATACAGTTACAACTACAGCCAGAAGCAAAGAAAACACAAGGCCAGCATAAGCCCACTCGATCATCCTTTCATGCCAGGCAGGGTGGGTTAACGCCCGGTGGACGATATGAATTTCACCAAAGCCAATTATCATTTCCCGAACACCGGGGATAAACAATGAAATTGAAACTAGAAAACCAACGACGGGAACAATAAATAGTATAATGGCAACAAATACCCTGGGGGTTGCTCTATTCACTCACCGCTCCTGAAGGCCCAAAACTTATTCAGGCAGAAATTGGAAGGTACAGTAACTACCAGGCAAAGAAAAAAAGCATGGTATTTTGACACCTTGAGGATATCAACAAATATAAACAATAATAAACTGGTTAAAATCAAACCGGTCAATGCATAAGAAATGACCGTTTTGGTAAAAGAACGCAATACATTCCTTTTTCCGTCATTCTTGAAAACAAATTT
>JAISWN010000259.1 GCA_031271075.1 Treponema sp. | reverse complement strand
TATTTCGACATCATCGTAAAGAACTACCCGGATCTTACGGTCCTGGGCCAGTCCATCCACCTGGCCTGCCTTAACCAGCTTATCGATCTGGTGGATAAGCCTGAACAGCGGGTATGGTACTACCAGGAACTGATATCCCGCTTTTCCGATCAGATAGATCCGGGGCCGGCTTACTTCATGCTGGCCCAGGCCTGCGAAAAGACCGGGGACTGGATCGGCGCCATCAAAGCCTACAACCAGTACCTCCCCTACCAGGGCGGCCTTGTCCCCGGTTTTCCCCGGGCGGACAACCACGCCAAGGAAATGGTGGCCTTTAACAATTCCCCCAAAGACTGGACCTTTGAAAACCTTAACGTGCTGGTAAATACCATTAAGGCGGCCCTGGACGCGGGTTCAAGCTCCCGGCTCTGGTCTTACCGGGCCAAGGTAAATTTTTTCGCCCGATCCTGGGGGCAGGAGGAGACCGACGATTCGGGGATGGCCGAATTCAACCTTTCCGACTTTATGCGGGGGAACCGGATACGTTACGCCGAAAACCTGGATCCGGGCTCAAACGCCAACGAGGCGTACCTGCGTACCTGGGGCTGGTCCCTCCACATCTCCACCTGGTATCTCTATTTCAGGAAGGTGTACTTCCCCTCGGATCCGGAGATCCACGGGCGCTGGGAATGGGCGGGGGTGTATTATGGCGAAAAATTCTAGCGGCCTCTTTGCCGGGACGCTTCCCCTGAAGATCCTCCTTGGGGCGGCCGTCTTCGCGGCGGCCGGGAGCCCGGCCTCCGCCGAGATCCCGGCGGGCAGGGAAATTCCGGCAGCCGCGCCGGCGGGGGTCGAAATCCCGGCGTGGCATCAGGAAATTTTCCCGTCCCCCGTGGAAGCCCTCCCGCCCCGGGAGGGGGAGGCGGGCCGCCCCTTGCGGCGGCTGGTTTTCCCCAAGCCGGAGCGGTTCACGGATACCCGCGCCCTTTCCCGGGAAGAAACGGAAGGCCGGAGTCTCTCCATTCCCGGCCTGGAGAATGCCCTGACCCGGCACTACATCGAACAGTACACCAGCCCCGGGGGGATAGCCTGGCTCAACGCGGTGATGCGCCGGGGGGCGCCCTACCTGGGTTTTATCCGCCGGGAAATTGAGGAACGGAACCTGCCGGGGGAACTTCTCTACCTGCCGGTGATCGAGTCCGGTTACCTCGCCACGGCCCTGAGCAGATCCGGCGCGGCGGGCCTCTGGCAGTTTATGCGGAACAGCATGGGACCTTTCGACATGAAGGTGGACGACTGGGTGGACGAGCGGATGGACTTCTGGAAATCCACCCAGGGGGCCCTGCGGAAGCTGGAGGAAAACTACCGGCGCTTTGAGGACTGGCCTCTGGCCCTGGCGGCCTACAACACCGGGCTGGGGGGGATAAACCGGGTGGTAAAGGACACGGGGATAGAGGACTACTGGGTTCTTTCGGAGCGGAAGGCTTTAAAAACCGAGACCATCCACTACGTGCCTAAGCTCCTGGCGGTGGCCTGGATCATGTCCCGGCCCCGGCGTTTCGGCCTGGAATCCTGGCAGAAGGACATTGAATGGACCAGGATACCCGCTGCCGGCAGGACGGTGGATCTGTCCCTTCTGGCCGCGGAAAGCGGCATAGATCCGGCCCTTCTCAGGGCGGGAAACCGGGAACTGATCTACCAGGTCACCCCCCCGGACAAGGCCCACCAGATCAAGGTTCCCCTTGCCTACCTTCCCCTGGTAACGGAGATCCTGGAGCGGAAAGGGCCGGAACTGATCAAAAACTACTTCCACACGGTCCGTTACGGGGATACCCTCTGGGCCCTGGCCCTCCACTACGGGGTTACGGTGGAACTCATCGAAAACGCCAATCCGGGGATCAGGAGCGAGTATCTGCGGATCGGCAGCCGGCTCCGTATCCCTGCCCTCAAAGAGGCGGGCCCCTACCCGGGAACAACTGCGGCATCCGGCGCGGCGGACTTCTCTGGGAACCATCTGGTGAAGAAGGGGGAAACCCTCTGGGCCATCTCCCTGATCTACGAAGTGGACCCGGAGATCCTGGCCCAGGCCAACGGCATGGAACTAAACGATACTTTGCGTGAGGGAAGAAACCTGAAAGTGCCGATAAAATAGGGGGAAATGAGAAAAATCTTTTTCAGCCTCCAGATCCTTCTCCTCAGCGCGGCCTGGGCGGAACCGGCCCTGGGCATTACCGGGGCGGTAAACTGGGAAAAAATGACCATAGAAGCCCAGGTTTCCCTGGATCTGGCCTCCGCCGGCATCAGGCTGCCCACCGGGCGGAGCCAGGGGGAGGAACTTATCCGGGCCGGCTATTCGGGACTCATCCGGCCCCGGATCCTCTCCCTTCCGGTCGATTCTTCCCGCACCGTGGCCGATTACGTGCGGAGCGGGGATCTTTCCCTTTCCCGGGTGGAAGCCTTTGCCTGGAAGGCCCAGCTCCGGCCGCCGGCCCACTCCGCCGACCTGTCCAGCCTTAACGCCGCCTACCGCTTGAACCTTGCAGATCTGGCCGCCGAATTCCTCAGCCACACCCGTCCCGCCGAGCCCCCCCGGATCATCGCCCCTCCCCCGTCGGCGGACCACACGGGGATCCTCATCATCGCCGGGGAAGAATTACCCCTCCACGGAACCGGACGATCCGCCATCCCCCTGCCCTGCCTCTTCCCGAAGATCTGGGATACGGATATGAACCTGGTTTACGAGAAGAACATGCTGGAGGTTCCGGACGGGAAAACCCCGGCGCCGCACTACACCGGAAGGGCAAAGATCTTCCTCCCCAGCCCCTCGGGACTTTCGCCTGAAGTAAGCGAAGTGGTGGGGGAACGGCCCCTGCGGATCCTCGCCAGAGGGGTTTTCGGCATCAGGCCCACCGATCCGGTGATCCACCGGGACGATGCCGTCCTCATCCTCTCCTCGGAGAACAACCGCCGGCTCCTCCGGGAAGGCCGGGTAATGATCGTACTGGACGACCGGGCCTTGGAAGATCCCTTCAACCTTGATAGGGAAAAAAACCCCGGCATAAGATAGGGCATCCTTTATACCAAGGCCATCTTAACAGGGACAACAAAATAAATTTCTGCTTATGCGGTGAACATAAACAATTTTGACGGCGGCAAGTTTACCGCGCCGTACTGTAAAACGCCGTACCATGGGGCCAGGCTCCTAGAAAAACCCTGTCTTTTGGTGTAATATTTTTTTGTACTTGTATGGGTTATCCCCAGGCCAAAGGGCTTTAGGAGACAGTGTGGCGGAAGTTATCACCCGGGACTATATTCGGAGCTTTTTCGAGCTGGAAGACTCCGAAAAGGACAGACGTGTCCTCGATTTCATCATGTCCCGCCTGGTATTGAGGGAATACCCCCATAACAGCTATATCTGCCGCGCCGGGGACGAGGCGAAGTCCATGTATTTCCTGGAGGCCGGGACGGTGGGGGTAAAGGGCCCCAAGAACGAGTGGCTGAACGAGCTGGCTCCCGGACGCTACTTCGGGGAATACGCCGCCCTAACCGGGGACAAGCGGATGGCGGCTATCCAGGCCAGGGGCGCGGTACAGGTATACGAGCTTAACCAGAAGGATCTCCTGGCGGTAATCCGATCCCATCCGGGGATATACGGCCTTTTCCTGAAAAACGTTTACGATTCGGCCTCGGAAAGGTACCGGGGCCTGGTACGGATGCTCAACTCCCGCAGGGGGCTTGGTTTTTCCGGTTCCACGAAAAAGTTTACCCCCCTGTCCCTCTTTATCAACTACTACCTGGTATTTCTGCTTTTTTTTAACCTGATTCTCTTTGCCCCCCAGCCGGGGGCCCCGCTTCACCCCCTCTGGATGGCTTCTCCCATGGCATTTCTGGTGGTATATATCGTCATCAGCCGCCGGGTTTTGGAATCCATTGTCCTGGCCACCCTGTACGTGTCGATCCTTGGGGCAAAATTTGGTTTTATTGGGCTTTTTTCCGGTTTTATTATCTCAAGCCTGTCCGAAAGTACGGATCTTATTCTCATGGTGGTTCTGATGGGTTCCCTCAGCCGGCTTTTCACCGCATCGGGGAGTATCAACGCCCTCAGGCACGTTGCCCGGCGGAGGCTGAAAACCGCCAGGGGGACCCTTTTCGCGGCTTTTTGTTCTACGGCGGCGGTTGCCATCGACGAATACCTCAGCATCCTCATCAACGGGGCCTGTTTTACCCCCCTGGCGGACCAAAAAGGGGTGGCCCGGGAAAAATCCTCCATCGTCATGGGAATGGCCCCCATGGCCCTCTGTATTCTGAACCCCATATCCCTTTCCGGGCTCTACCTTACCGGGGTCATCGCCGGTTCGGGGGGAAAAAGAGAATTCTTTGTCCGGGCAATAGCTTACAACTTTACCGCCCTTATCGCCCTTCTCTTTATCCTGCTTCTGGTGTTTGAAAAAATGCTGCTGGCCGGTTCCCTGAAAAAGGCGGTGAACCGGGTAAAACAGGGGGGTGTCCTCTGGCCCGAGGGGACCGAAAACATAGGGAACCAGGATGAATCGCGGGGCCGTGTTATCAACCTGGTTCTGCCGGTAGTGACGCTGGTGGTTTCCTCAATTGCCGCCGGTACTATCGAAACGGGAAGGCTTTCGGTAAACGTGCTGTACGGCCTGATAGTAACCCTGATCGTCTCCTTTTTGCTTTACTGTTTCCAGCGGTACATGACTCCGGAACAGTATTTTAACAACCTGGTCTACGGCGTTGAGAGTATGCTTGCCCCCGTCGTAATGTTCATCATGGGGAAATGTTTCGCCGCCGGCATTGAAGGCATCGGTTTTTCGGCCTGGCTCAACGGGGCGGTCCAAAACGTCATCGGCGGACAGACCTGGCTCATGCCGGCCCTTGTCTTCGGGGTCTTCGCGCTGATGGGGGCCCTGTTTGACAACCCCTGGGCCATGTACGCGGTAGGCATGCCCATGGCTATACAGTTCGCCTATTCGATGCAGGGGGACCCGGGGCTCTATGTGGGCGCGGTCTGCGCCGCGGGTTTTATCGGCAACGAGATAGCCCTGGGGGACATTTTCTTTACCGGATCCATGCTGGGCTGTAACCCTATAGCCTATTACCGCGCCAAATTGCCCTATGTAATCGCCATCCTGATCCTGGCCTTTGGAGGATACGCTGTAACGGGATATTTTTTGTCCCTTTGAGAGGCGCCTAATGGAAAGTACCGGTGAACAGCCGCTTTTGCGGCTAGAGGAGATCAGCAAGACTTTCGGCTATACCCGGATTTTGAAGAATCTGTCGCTGTCCGTAAAGGCCGGGGAATTTATCACCCTCCTGGGTTCCTCGGGCTGCGGTAAAACCACTACCCTGCGGATCATCGCGGGGCTTGAACGGGCCGATTCGGGAAGGGTGTTCATCGCCGGAGAGGATGTAACGGACAGGGAGCCTAACCGGCGGAACGTAAACATGGTGTTCCAGAACTACGCCCTCTTTCCCCACATGAACGTGGCGGCTAATATCGCCTACAGCCTGAAGCTGAAGAAGCTGCCCCGGAATACCATCCGTGAAAGGGTCGAGGAGGCCCTGGCCATGGTTCAGCTTCCGGGTTACGGGCGGCGTATGCCGGGGGAGCTTTCCGGCGGGCAGAAACAACGGGTGGCGGTGGCCCGGGCCATGGTGAACCGGCCCAAGCTGCTGCTCCTGGATGAACCCCTGGGGGCGCTGGATCTGCAGCTCCGCAGGCAGATGCAGACCGAGTTGAAACGGCTCCAGCGGCAGTTGGGCATTACCTTTATCTACATAACCCACGATCAGGAAGAGGCCCTGACCATGTCGGATCGCATCGCGGTGATGCGGAACGGGCAATTTGAGCAGACCGGCCGGCCGGTGGAGATCTACGATCGGCCCCGGACAAGCTTTGTGGCCCGTTTTGTGGGGAACGCCAACATCGTCCGGATCTCCGGCGCTACCCTGGCGATCCGTTCCGAGTGGGTAAACATGGACCTGGTAAAAAGGCCGGGATCTTCCGCCGCAGGGGAGGCCCGGGATGCGCCGGCATCCGCGGCCCAGGGTTTAAGCCCCGGTATGCTGGCCCGGGTAACCGAAAAGAGCTTTGTGGGAGGCCAGTTGCGGATCACCGCCGCCCTGGTTGACCGATCCGTTTCCGAAGACCGGGGAAAGATTACCGCCAGCCGCCACGGGATCGATTCACCCCTGGAAAGGGGCGATCTGGTCAGGGTCTCCTGGTTTAAGGAAAGGGCCGTGCCGGTGGACGACGGGGAGGACGAGGGGTCCGCGCCGCTTTCCGATGCAGAAACCGGCGGACCGGCGGGAGGCCGGAATTGAGCGCCGGCCTCCGGGCGGGCGGGCGATCCCCTGCTCGCGGGGGAAAGGGCGTGGCCTTTCTCATGGCCCTGCCGCTCTACGTTTTTACCCTGGTGTTTGTCCTGGGTCCCCTGGTTTACCTGCTCGTCCTCAGCTTCCTCCGCCGGGAGGGTATCGGGGGGGTAACCCTAAGCTTTACCTTGCGGAACTACAGCCGGATTGGGATTCCCGAATACGCCGCCACCTTCAAAGAGTCCCTTGTCCTGGCCCTGTACAGTACCGCCCTGGTAATTCTTGCCGGTTATCCCTTCGGGTATTTTATGGCCAGGTTGGGCAGGGTCTGGCGGAGCCGGGTCATGCTGCTCCTCATCATTCCCTTCTGGACCAACTCCCTGATGCGCCTTTACGGCTGGATCATCGTGTTCCGATCCAACGGGGTACTGGACAAATTGCTTGAAGCCCTGGGGTTTATCAAAGAACCTCTCCGGATGCTGTATACCTACCCGGCGGTAGTTACCGGCATGGTCTACGCCCTCCTCCCCTTCATGGTCTATTCGGTGTATTCCAGCGCGGAAAAGATGGACTGGGGGCTTGTGGACGCGGCCAGGCTCATGGGGGCAAGTTCCGTCAAAGCCTTCCTCACCGTTACCCTGCCCCTCACCATGCCGGGGCTTTGCGCCGGGGTTATTCTGACTTTCATCCCATCCATGGGACTCTTTTTCATCGCCGATATTCTGGGGGGTAACAAAGTTGTGCTGGTGGGGAATCTTATTCAGGAACAACTGATGAAGGCCCACGATCTGCCCTTTGCATCGGCTTTGAGCGTGGCGCTGATGCTGCTAAGCACCCTGTTTATGTGTCTCTACAGTAAAATTGCCGGCCTTGGAAGCGGTGCGAAGGAAGGCGTGGCGAGTCTTTCCCGGGGGGGAATCCTGTGAAACCGAAGGGGGCCCTGTTTTCCGGAATATACATCGCCATCGTTCTTACCCTGATGTACATACCGATTCTCCTGGTGATCCTCTATTCCTTCAACCAAAGCAGGATAAGTTCCCTGTGGGGCGGTTTTTCCCTTACCTGGTACATCGAACTGTTCCGGGATAGGGTCATGTTTAGCGCCTTGAGGAACAGTATCATCCTGGGACTCGCCGCGAGCCTTTCCGCGGGGATCATCGGCTCCCTGGCGGCGGCCGGTTTTTCCCGCGCCCGCCTTCCCGGGGGAAAGGCGGTAGAACAACTGGCGGTTCTGCCCCTGATGATCCCGGAGATCGTTATGGGAATGGTATCCCTGGCCTTCTTTTCCCTTCTCGCCCTCCCATTCGGGATGCTTACCCTGGTAATCGCCCACACGGTTATGTGCGTGCCCTATGTGTACATCCTGGTCAAGGCCAGGCTGGAGGGGCTTGATAAAAGCTATGTGGAGGCCGCGAAGGATCTGGGGGCCGGGGAATTCCGGGCTTTTTATGACATCACCCTGCCCATGATCATGCCCGCCCTTGTGTCGGGGATGATGATCTCCTTTGCCATGAGTTTTGACGATGTTATCATCAGCGTCTTTGTTACCGGGGCAGATACCAACACCCTGCCAATCAGAATCTATTCCCAAATGAGATTCGGCGTAACGCCAAAAACCAACGCCCTCTGCACCCTGCTGTTCCTGGTAACCGTGCTGCTGGCCCTGGCCGCTGCGGCGGTTTACCGGTTCCGGGGGAATTCAGACAACGGGGGCAGTAACAATAACACTAACAGTAAAATTAAAGGAGCCGAGCAATGAAAAAAACCCTTTCTTCTGTTATCCTGGCTATTTCCCTGCTTTTCTTTTTTTCAGGCTGCGATGGAGGCAAGGACAAGCGCTTTACCGTCTACACCTGGGAAGGGATGTTTCCGGCGGAAATTATGAACAGTTTTGAAAAGGAAACAGGTTACCGGATAAACTATGTCAACTTTGATTCCAACGAGACCATGCTCTCGAAGCTTGAGGCGGCCGGCGGCGGGGACTACGACCTGGTGGTAGCCGATGATTACATCATTGAGGCGGTTATCGCCGGGGGCCTGGCGCAGAAACTTGACAAAAGCCAAATCCCCAATTACCCGAACATTAACCCTATATACCTGGGGCCTTTTTACGATCCCCAAGACGAATATACCGTTCCTTACGGGGCGGGGGTACAGACTATCGTGTACGATCCTTCCCGGACCGGGGCGGACATAGGCGGTTTTGCCGATCTCTGGCAGGGCAGCCTTAGGGGTAAAATCGGGATCACCGGAAATTCCCGGGTGATCAACGGAATGGCCCTGAAAGTCCTGGGGGGAAGCTACAACGAGGAAGATCCGGCGCTTATCGCCGAAGCGGGCAGGCTAATGCTCCTCCTGGCGCCGAATATCCGGCTTATCAAGGACGACAACCTCCAGGACGATCTTCTTTCCGGGGAAGTGTCGGTAGCTTTGATGTACACCGATCAGGCCAGCAAGGCAATGCTGGCAAACCCGGCCCTTAAAATGGTGTTCCCCAGAGAGGGAATCGGTTACGGCCTTATGGCGGCGTTTATCCCAAGCAAAGCCCCAAATCCCGCCGCCGCCCGGGCCTTCCTCAACTATATTCTTGATGCCCGGCGGGGCGCCCTGTGCTTTGAAAACCTTGGCTACTACTGCACCTTCTCCGCATCGGAGCCCTTTATCAGCGAAGAATACCGGAAATATCTGACCCTCCCCCAGGGCTTCAACGTAAACATGGAGACCCTGCGGCTGGTAAACGAAGCCGCGGAGGAGGAACACGAGCGGGTATGGACCGCCTTCCGGGCGGCCACGGGGAATTAAAACGGAAACCAGGAAAAATCCAAGAACCAGCTCTGCTGGCAAAAAACTAGTTTATGCTGTATTAGACTTGTTCGAGAACCCGGTTGATTCTCGAACAACTCTATTTTGCAAAATTTTAGGCGGTATTTCGCATAACGCTCCGGCTGTATATGAAGTTTTTGCAAGCCCGATAAAGGAAACCGTAGGTTTCCAGGGCTTGCAAAAATGTGGGTGGAGTGGAGCGCGGGAGGCGTCGGCAACTATGTTGCCGCGCCGACCTAGCGGAACGGAACCCCGAGCCGCTTTAGCGGCGTCAGACCCGCAAACGGGTCTGCGCATATACAGACCTGTTGAGACTGTCGGAAAAGTCTTCAAACGGCCCAACAACCACTATATATGGTGTATTCGTGCCGAGGGGGTTTAATACCCCGCCGAACCGCAGGTTCGACTTCAGGGCGGTTAAAAAGGTATTAAACCTCCGAGTACAACCACTTCGGGAGAACAACATACCTCGCCGAACCGCAGGTTCGACTTCAGGGCGAGGTTGTTGATTTCGTGCCAACCACACGCTATATATAGCGTCTTAACACCTTGAAACGGACTTACTCGACAGCCTCGTTATGCGATGTGGGGCCTTTTAGGACTTATTATATTTCTTATCCTCAAACTCTACTGCCATTTTATGTATTTCATCTATGGTTTTATCTTTCCATAATTCTTTATGCCACTCGGTATAATCAAAATTATTACTTTTTATACTGGTTATAAAACGTTCCGTTTCGAGTACCCCAAATGTTTTGAGTAATAAATCTATT
>JAISWN010000068.1 GCA_031271075.1 Treponema sp. | reverse complement strand
GCCCAGTTCCGCCCCCAGCCCTATGCCCAGGCAGTGGATACCCAGGACCCAGGATTCCTTGGCGGCGTATTCCATGGGGGCCTCCAGAACCGGATACCTGTCTTTCATCTCCCCCGAATCAATCGCGGCCTTTAATTGCCGCACCCCTTTTTCGATGGATTCGTAGGAGTTAAGCCCGGCGGGATCGATGCCGGCGGCGGCCAATAGTTCCCTGGTGTAAACGATACCGTACCCCTCAACCACTACCGGCATCCCCACGACCTTGCCGTTGAGGCGGGCATCGTCAAGCAAGCCCTGGGCCACATAGGACACCCAGGGTTCGTTGGAAAGATCGTCCAAATACTCGGCGTATTGACGGAAATCCACCGGCCCGCCCAGCACAAAAAGTTCCGGCGCATCGGCGCCCATCATTTTGGCCCGCAGGGAAGATGCATAGCTGTTTCCCTGAATAAACTCCGCGCTTACCTTCACCTGGGGGAACTGTTTCATGTACCGTTCCGAGGCGGCAAGAAACTCCCGGGAAATCTCCGCCTTGTTGGAAATGACGTTGATGGTGATTGTTCCGCCGCCGCCCGAATTGCCGCAGCCCGCCAGAAAAATCGCGCCGGTTCCCACCGCCAGGGACGCCGCAAACGCCAGAACGAGGGACGCCATAATACCGCCCCTAAAAAACCCGCTTTTTTTCATTTAGAACTCCTTCGTTATTCATAGGTTAATAACATAACCAATATAGGTTATATTGTTAACCTATGCCAGTTTTCCGGATCTGTCAAGCTTTTTTGCTTTTTTTACGAAAAATTTACGGAGATGCTATGATTCAAATTATCGGGGAAAGGTGGTACTCTGGCCCGACGGGGCCGGAGGGCCGGTGGCAGGTTGGTCCGTGCTTGAATGACGCTTTTCAATCATTTAGAAATAATCCATAATCAGCGCATGATTGGGAACATAAATCTTGATATTATTATTTCCCGAATTATCGACATACGAAAAGATTATATCTATCCGGGAAAGCCGATTATTGCCAGGCATCCCCGCCGTCATAATTCTGTTGTGTTCGCGGTTGCGGAGTTCACCGATAAGGCAATTACCGGCGCCATAAACATCGACGCCGAATGGGACGCCTATATCAGAAATTTACGCCGAATGGGCGGGGATCGCAAAATTCAGCTTTCCACCGAATGGTACAACAGGACGTTCAAAAAATGACCGAACGGATCTATTCAAGGGCCGATATTGAAGCCTTAGCGGAACGATTGTACGGGGAAGTGGGCGGCAAAAAACGGCTCCTTGAGCGGATCCGTAATTTTAAGGTGGTGCCCGCCCTGCCGGGCGCCATCCACAACTATTACTACGTTCACAAAGACGTGTTTGATTATGGGGATCTCAATGCCCTGCTGGGCCGGGGAATGTGTTTCCTGGCGGGGAACAGGGAAGCGGGGCGGGATTATGTTGAGCTGCTCTGTGCTCTGGCGGATACCGGTTACCTCATTGATTACTGTTTCTGCGACCGCGCCTTTGACGGGTACGCGCTGGCCCTGCTGGTCCATTCGTGGATAACGGCAAAGGAAGATCCCGCCTTTGCCGCCGTCTGCGGCGGCAGGGACCAGAAAACGGTGGAGGACTGGTTCTACGCCAGGGCCTGCCTTATGTGGCGGGATCATGACGATCCGGCCTGGAAGACCTACCGCCCCTACGATAATCAGGAAATAGGCATCGGGGCTTGTACGGTTTTGGCCGAACTCTTTAAGGATCGGGACCCGGTCCTGGCCGAAAATTTTCATGCCCTAAGCGATTCACGGCTGGCGGGGTGGGAAAAGAAGAACGGCAATGTGGATGACACCCTTTTTTACACCCCGGTCTTTTGCGTGTCCCTGTGGCTGTACGCCCGCTACCGGGATCGGGAGGATCTACTGTCCCTGGAGAACTGCCGGGCTACGTTTGAAAACATGCTGCAGCAGCAGCCGGGAAACGGCATTTTTACCCTGTACAACTGGACCCAATGCGGGTCCATCCCCGGAATGATGGCCCTGGGCGCCCATATATTCCATGACGGCCGCTATAAATGGATGGCCTGCCGTTTTCTTGAGGAACGGCTGGAGCGGCGGAATATCCGGCAGCAGTACGCCTGCCGCAATATCACCCGCGAATCCCCGGCGGCGGAATGTGATCCGGAAAACGTGAAAGAACTGGAAGAAGTAATAAGCGAGGAGCTTGGACGCCAGAGCCGGTATGACCATGTATGGGAGGGACTGACGGATACGGTTTTTCACCTGTGGTATTTTTGGGATGATTCACTCATCCCTGAACGCCCGCGAAATTACGGACAAGTGCTGGAAAAAACCGCCGGACAGGGGCGCTGGCCCTATGATCATGAGCCGGTACTGCCGGACAAAATCGTGTTTCGTGACGGCTGGAACCGCAGTGATATGTTTATGATCCTTAACCTGTGGGGCGGACAGAACAGCCCCCAGGACCGTACCGTTTCTCACCGTTATCCGGCCTCCAACGAAATTATTTCGCTGGTTCGCGGGGAACAATTCCTGGTTCAAAACACCGATCAGGTAACCAGGGACGCCGCCATACACCGCAAGGACCTTAACGCTTTCAGCCTCAAGCGGGACGGGACATGGCTGGACGCTCCCCGAAGCGGCGAACGGAAATTCGGCGTGTATCCCGCCCTGGAACTGTACAACGCGGAACTGCGTTTTTTTTCGAGCTTTCCCCCGGCGGAAGCTTCAAAAAGTACGCTGTACGATTACTACGGATGGACCAATGAACGGACGGTCCTGCTCCGCCGGGGCGCGTATGCGGCCGTTTTTGATATGTGCTTTGGCCCAACGGAAGAAACGGGAGCCGTCCGCTGGCATATACAGGGCCGGCCGGTGTGGAAGAACCCCGGCGCTCTGGAATTGACCCTGCTGGACAGCGCCCTTACGGTGTTGTTTCCCCGCAGGGAGCATTGGTTTTCCATTGAAGAATGTCCCAACAGCCGTCCTGTCGCGGTGTATCAGCATCACGCCGATCTGGATCTGGACCTGGTTTCCCGCGGCCGGCGCATGGGATTTAACGCCGTCTTTTGCCATGAAGCTGCAATGAGCGCCTGTCCGGTGGATGTCCGCTGTTCCGGCCACACCGCGTTTCCCAGCGCCATGGGGCTGCGCCTGGGGGAAGATCTTGTCGGAACCAGGCTTGGCCAATACCGCGATGATTATGATTACGACGGCGTAAAGACCGATGCGGACGCTTTTATCTATAACCACACCAGGGGGGAGCTTATTTTTTTTGGCGCCCGCCTGTTCCGTTTTAAGCCGCCCCATTACCGGGGCATACAGGCCGGCGGAACCCTGGAAAATCCCGTAACTATTCAGCATCAGGGGGAGCAGATTCTGATACGCTTCGAAACCCCCCAAAGCGGCGTTATCAAACTGTTGCTATAGATCCGTCCGGATGATTTAAGTCCGGGCGCATTCCCGCCGCCGGAGGCAGCGGGAACCGGGCTATCCGCTCCAATTCCTCAGCCCGCCGCAAGCAGCGGGCTTGCGGTATTTCCGCTTCTATCCCTTGCGCGTTCCCCGGGGAAACGGCCCTTGACGGGCCGCTATTGTTAGTCCGGCGCCGGATTTTCCCGGTAGACACCCCTCAACGGGGTGCTTTTGCTACTCGTCCCACAGCCAGGTGGAGAGGTAGCGCTCGCCGGTGTCGGGGAGTACCGCCACGATGGTTTTGCCCCTGTTCTCGGGCCGCTTAGCGATGGTCAGCGCGGCTTCCAGGGCGGAACCGGAAGAAATGCCTACCAGGATGCCTTCCTTCTTTGCCAGAAGCCGGGCAACGGTTCCGGCCTTGATATCGTCGGTCTGATAGATCTCGTCCACCACGTCCTTGTCGTAGACCTGGGGTACAAAGCCCGCGCCTATCCCCTGGATCTTGTGGGGGCCGGGGCTGCCGCCGGAGAGTACCGGGCTGGCGGAGGGCTCCACCGCGACCACTTTGACGCCGGGTTTTTTGGATTTAAGGTACTTCCCCGCCCCGGTGATGGTGCCCCCGGTACCGACCCCGCCCACCAGGATGTCGATCTTCCCCTGAGTGTCGTCCCAGATCTCCGGACCGGTGGTCTTTTCGTGGATCTCCGGATTGGCGGGATTGTCGAACTGCTGGGGGATAAAGGAATTGGGGATGGAAGCGGCCAGCTCTTCCGCCTTGGCAATGGCCCCCTTCATGCCCTTGGCCCCTTCGGTAAGCTCAAGCTCCGCGCCCAGGGCCTTGAGGAGCTTCCGCCGCTCAACGCTCATGGTTTCCGGCATGGTCAGGATGATCCGGTAGCCTTTAACCGCCGCCACGTAGGCCAGGCCGATGCCGGTGTTGCCGCTGGTGGGTTCGATAAGGACGGTTCCCTGTTTTATCTTCCCGTCCCGTTCCCCCGCTTCGATAAGGGCCAGGGCGATCCGGTCCTTGACGCTGTGCAGGGGGTTGAAGCTTTCCAGCTTGACGTAGACCGCCGCCCCTCCCTCGTTGATCTTGTTGATCTTCACCAGAGGGGTATTCCCAATGAGATCCGTAATCTTTTCTACCTGTGCCATGATTCCTCCTGTAGATATTACCTATTAATAAGATAGGTATTATATACTATAGTTTCAAAAAAATGTCAAGCCCGGATCTTTCCCGGATGCCGTTCACAAGCCGGCGGTTTTGTTTTATGCTGATAGAGTCAAGGTTTTACCCCGGCACAGGAAGGCGCAGTATGGATTTACCGTTAAGTATCGTTCCGGCGCCCCAATCGGTTTTATACCGGGAGGGGTTTTTTCGTTCCGGGGGAATCCCCGTCATAAGCGGGGACGGGGTTTTTCGGCGCCTTATGGCCCTGGCGGGAGAACAACTCCGGGCGGACGCCGGGGAGGCAGGGGGCGAAAATCCGGCAAGGGCAAAAAAGATCATCTGTAAAAAGATTGAGGAACCGGGGGAAGAGGCTTACCGGCTTAAAATAGACCCGGAGGCGGTAAGCCTGGAGGCTTCCGGGGAAGGGGGGCTCTACCAGGGCTTCCAGACCCTGCGGCAGCTTTTCCTTTCCGCCGAAGGAACGGGGGAAATTGAAATTCCCTGCGCCGAAATTGAGGACAGGCCCCGTTTCCCCTGGCGGGGTTTTATGCTGGACACTTCCCGGCATTTCTACTCGGTTGAGTTTATCAAAAAACTGATCGATACCCTCTCCCTCCACCATATCAACAAGTTTCACTGGCACCTTACCGACGATCAGGGCTGGCGGTTTCCGGTAGCGGCCTATCCCCTCTTAACCGAAATAGGTTCCCGGCGTTTGGACAGCCGCCGGGAGGGCCGGTATACCGGCGAGGGTTTCTATACCCCAGACGACATCCGGGAAATAGTCGCCTGGGCCGGGGCCCGGCAGGTGGAAGTGATCCCCGAAGTAGACCTTCCCGGACACACCAGCGCCGTTCTTGCCGCCTACCCCGGCCTGGGCTGCACCGGAGGGCCCTACCGGGTGGAGGATTGCTTCGGTATCCGGGAAGACGTGTTATGCGCGGGGAACGACGGGATCTTCGATTTTTTTGCCGCTGTTTTCGACACCCTCTCCGGCCTCTTTCCCTCCCCCTACGTGCATATCGGGGGGGACGAGGTACGGTTTAAGCGCTGGGAAGCCTGCCCCAAGTGCCAAAGCCGGCTTGCCGGCCTGGGCCTTAAAAGTCCCCGGGAACTCCAAAGCTGGATAAGTGTAAAACTGGCGGAAATGCTCGGCCGGCAGGGAAAGATCGCCATAGGCTGGGACGAGGTGCTTGAGGATACGGAGCGGTACCCCCTGCCCAGGGATGTGGTGGTCATGTCCTGGCGGGGAGCGGAGGGGGGGATCAAGGCCAGCCGCCTGGGCCACCCGGTGATTATGACCCCCAATACCCAGGGTTGTTACCTGGATTACAAGCACAAGGCGGATCCCGAGGAGCCGGGGCAGTTGGGGATTTCCTCGGTCTACCAGGCTTATACCCTGGAGCCGGTTCCCCCCGGGTTAAGCGGGGAGGAGGCCGCCCGCATCCTCGGGGGCCAGGGCAACCTCTGGTCCGAGTTGATCTACGCGGGAAAAATCGCCGAATACATGATCTTTCCCCGGATCTGCGCCCTGGCCGAAGCCTTCTGGACGGTTCGGGACACGAAAGACTTCG
>JAISWN010000045.1 GCA_031271075.1 Treponema sp. | reverse complement strand
TGGTGGCTATTAACGGTCATAATATCCTCAGGCCTTTAACTAAAGACCAACTTGAGATATTAAAGGCTTTCTCGATCCCAAGACCCCTTGTAGGTTAAATTTTGGAGCGGGAATTGAGGATTTAAGGCTGCGTTGATACCCGCGGCTATGAGCTGTGCCTGGATTACTTCCCAGAGAGTTGAAAGGACGGGATTATTGTTACACAGGAGCCTGATGGTAAGCTGCCCGGGCTTGTATCCCGCTTTCGCCAGAAGTTCCCTGGCTTTTTCTACATTGTATTTGTAGGGATAGGTATTCCATGAAGCGTTAAAGCCCAAAGAAACAACCTGGGAATTCATAATTGCCTTTGAAACAGTACCGTATCCGTAAGTGGCAGCGTCAACCACAGCTTCATTATCTATGGCATAACAGACCGCATGGCGGAGCGCGAGGTTGTTATAAAAAGGACTCTTCTCGGTCATATTGAACATGATGCCCCGGGATTCGGTACAGGGCGCCGCGAAAAATGCCAAATTGTTCCTGGTTTTCAGGTTAGCAAGAAGGCTGCCGTCTACCCAGAGGGCCATCTGCACACTGCCGTTTTCCAAAGCCAGGCCAAGCTGGGTCACCTCAGTGAGGATATCATATTCAATGACATCTACGTTTGCGGCATAACTCGGGTGATTCAGCGCCCCAGACTGCCAATAGGAATCCGTCTTTTCCAGGGTGACATGGGAACCGGAAACGAATTCCCTTAATTTGTAGTGGGATGTGCAGCAGGAACTGGTCGCCAAACCGTTCCCGCTGGCGTTAAAACCTTTTTCCGTAACCATAAGACATTCCTGGGCAAGAACCATGAACGCAGCCGGATCAGCGCTGCCAAGCTTAATGGTAAAAGTATAATCATCTTCCTTGTTCATGGAGACAATAGTGCTGGGATTCGATTCGCCGTATTTTTTGAAACTGAATATCGCGTCCTGGGCGGTAAAAGAATTCCCGGCGGTATCTTTTATGGCGTCATCAAAGATGGATACGCCAGGTAACATCATCCACCTGCTCCCAGGACCTTGCCAGAACACCCTTCATATCGGCGGAGTTGACGCTGAGAGACAGGGCCAGAGGCTGGTACAGTACATTACAGATAAATGATTTTGAAGGTTTTGCTACTGCCCAGGGGTTCAGGGTATCAAGGGTGCTGTCGATGCCCACTTTCAGGAGGGTCTTTCCGGAACCGGCTTTGGATACCGGTTGAACCTGGCCTGAACCTGTACCGGCATTCCCTTCACTCTTTTTGCAGGAAGTGGATAATGCTAATAAAATTACAAGTCCCGAAACTAATAATTTTCTCATTTTCATGTTCATGTTCTCCTTTCTTGTCTTTCTTGATTTGATTTGGCTTGTATGCGGGTATGCGTCCAAATCTTTATTTCAGTATCCGGCAACATATAGTAAAACGCAATCCGAAATAATTTATTCTGAAAGCGGATAAATGTATCCCCCCTGAAGGCTAAACTCGACCCGTTATACCGTTCCACATCAAGGACAAGAACACGGTCTATTCAGCCGGCTTTGGCTTCATCAATGTCTTTGTGATCAAGATCCAGGAGGCTGCGGAAAATAACCAGCGGCCGTCTTACCACCATAGCTTGAAAAGCATCCTGTTTTCGTTCCGAATCGCTATGGCTGTTCCAGGAATATTGGGTAATAACACATTCACCGGCCGGGTAATGTATGAAGATGCCGCTTACTGTTTGCCCGTGCAATGATTTCCCGAAAAGCAAAATTTCCGCTCACGGCATCAAGGTTTTGCGATTAAACGAGGAAAGGCGCTCTGTCGATAGGCCCTGGCGGCTTTACCCGGCGCATCACCAGCGTCCTGGCGATCCTCACGATGTCGGCGAAGACCCCGCCGGCGGTAACCTGGGCGCCCGCAAGCCTGGCAATGTCTTTCATGGTTGCCATGACCGGCGCCCCTCACCCTTCACCCTGGCTTCCCTCCGCCTTCCATTCCCCCAATGTCCGCGTGTCCGGGTCGAACACCGCCCCCACCTTGACCAGCTTCTTCCCGCCGGCTGTCCAGGGGATGAGGTAGCCCTTGTCGTCTATCTGCCTCAGGGCATCCTCTGCCGTCCCGCGCCCTGCCAGCTTGAACTCGAACACGTACACCGCCTCCTTCGTCGTTACCACCGCGTCCGCCCGGCCCGCCGCGCTCCGTACCTCCGCTCCCGCAAACTGCCCCAGAAGCCGGAACACCAGGTAAAACACCGTCTGGTAATACCGCTCAGTCCGCTCGTGCAGATCATAGGGAATACTCGAAAAAAACGCCCGCAACCGGGTCATAAACCCGTCTGCGTCCCCCCTCCGCAGATCCGCGAAAAATTCCCCGATGAAAAAATCCTGCTCCGCCGGCCCGGGGCCGTAATAGGGCAGCAGGGCGTTCAAAAAGCCGTATTCCACCTCCTCGTTGGGGAAGCCCAGGCGAAACAGCCGCGTTTCGGCATCGTAGCCGGTGATGGTGAGGTAGCCGCTCTGATAGAGAATGGGCACGGGGTTTCCGCCCTGGATGCGGTAGTCGTTGATCGATTCCGGGTTTATGGATATTCCCCCGGCAAAACGGCGGATATCGAAATCGGCCTTTTGCAGCAGCTTGATAAGGAAGGTGGGCGTCCCGGTCTGGAACCAGTAATACTGAAAACGTCCGCTGGCAAAGGTATTCAGCACGCTGAAAGGGTTATACACCCCCGAGGATTCCCCTGTTTCACCATACCCGGAAAAATGATAGCCATTGAACCGTTTCCTCATCCCCGCCAGGGCTTCGTCATAGCTCAGACGGTTTTTTTCCGCCAAAGCCCGAAGTTCCGCATCAAAGTTTCCCGTCAGTTCCCGCTCGGAAATACCGCAGACACCAGCATAAGCCTCATCCAGGCTGATGTCCCGAAGCTGGTTGAGGTCACTGAATACGCTGACTTGCGAAAATTTCGTGACCCCGGTCAAAAGGACAAAGCGGAGCCAGGGGTCGGCGGTTTTGAGGACCCCGTAGAAGGCTTTAAGGCCCTTGCGGATCTCCTCGTTCAGCGCGGGGTCTTCCATGGTCTCAAGCAGGGGCTTGTCGTATTCATCGATGAGGACCGCCACCTTCTTCCCGGATTTTTCACAGGCCCGCTTGATGAGGCCCAGAAAGCGGGCGGGGCCGGTGGCTTCTTCGGGATTCCTGCCCCACCGTTCTTCCAGGGGCCGCAGGTTGGTACCAAAGGCCGATTCCAAAGCCGCCGGGCTGTCGTACTTTTCGACATTCAGGTCGATGTGAAACACCGGGTGTTC
>JAISWN010000039.1 GCA_031271075.1 Treponema sp. | reverse complement strand
ATTGTATTAGATCCCTTTGCTGGAACAGGGACAAGTAACGCAGTTGCTTATTCTTTTGGACGGAAATCAATAGGAATAGAAATTTCGGAAGAATATATTAATATTGCTAATCAGAGATTTTCCGAACCTGTTTTATTTGAGGCTGTAAATGTATAAAGTTGTAGAATTGTTTGGTAATAATACTAATGACAAAACTACAAATTGGAAAGGCATAATTGAAAAACAATGGTGTCCATATTCTGATAAAAAATGTTATAAAGTTAGAAAAAGTCAGCCTGAAATATCAATAGGAACGTGTACTGTATTATATGGTACTAATGCCCAATCAATAATTATTTGTCCGAACCGATTGCTTCAGAATAGAAAAGTATTTATTGATTGTATGCATCTTTTGCATCTACATCAACCGGGTAACGATCTTCATGTTGTATCTGAATTGTCAATACCAGGTGGAAGTGTTGATTATGTAATTGCCTCTGTTAAAGACAATAGAGTAAAAGATTTTGTTGGTATAGAATTTCAGACTTTAGATACTACAGGTACTGTATGGACAGAGCGACAAAGATTTCTATTTGATATTGGATTAGATAAAAATAATAATGGATCCGATAGAACTTTTGGTATGAATTGGAAAATGACTGCCAAAACAATATTGGTTCAATTGCATCATAAAATTAGTACATTTGAATATTTACAAAAGCATTTAGTACTTATTGTGCAAGACAATTTCCTAGACTATATGAAAAGGGAATTCAATTTCAAAGATATCAATAATCCAGCATTGACAGGTGATAGTTTGCAATTCCATTCGTATTCATTGGAAGGGGAAAATAACAAGTTGTTGAAATTAAAGGAAAGATTGAGTACAAATTCTATTGGGATTGCGGAATGTTTAGGATTAAATGCTGAAAAAAGTGTTGATTTAGAAATAATGCTTGAAGCCATAGAAAAGAAAATTTCTAATAAAACATTATTAAAAATATGACAATGCGGTACTGCACATAACGAGGCTGTCGAAAAAGTGTTTCGGAGGGATCTAAGCCACTATATATAGTGTGTGGTTGGCACGAGATACACCATATATAGTGGTTGTTGCGCCGTTTGAAGACTTTTCCGACAGTCTCAACAGGTCTGTTTACGCTTCGGCGGGGTATTAAACGGACTTGCGGAGCAAGCCCGACCCTTTGGCACGAATAAAATTTCTCTGAAAGCGAACTCTTGACATTATAGCAAAATACATATTATGCTATATATATTAAAAAATATATAAAATTATTGGACAACGAATATTAAAAAGAAAATAGTGAAGAAGGGGTTGCTTCGCACTACAGGACTGTATATACTTTTTGCCCTGCGGGCCTACTGGGCCGGTAGGCTGCTGGGGATTTCGTTTCGCTGGGCAGGCGTTGGGCTAAAGTCCGCAACCCCTTGATGCCGCGTTTGGCTTCGGTATACCCGGTAGTTAGATTGGGGAGAGTATGGCGGCAGAGAAGAAAAATCCGATTCCCAGGGATATTGAGATCGCCCGGGCGGCAAGACCGCTGCCTGTTTCGGTGGTGGCTGCCCGGATGGGAATTCCCCTGGACCGGGTGGAGGAATACGGCAAGTACAAGGCAAAGATTGACTGGAGGCTCCTCCGGGATCCCGATCTGCCGCCGTACCGGGCCAAGTACATCAATGTGAGCGCCATAAGCCCTACTCCCCTGGGGGAGGGAAAGACCACCACCACGGTGGGCCTGGTTCAGGGCCTGGGGTATATGGGGAAAACCGCGGCGGCCTGCCTCAGACAGCCTTCCATGGGGCCTACCCTCGGCGTCAAGGGAGGGGCTGCCGGGGGCGGGTACAGCCAGGTTATCCCCATGGAGGACTTTAACCTTCACCTTACCGGGGATATTCACGCCGTAACCGCCGCCCACAACCTCTGCGCCGCGGCGGTGGATGCCCGGCTCTACCATGAATCCCGCTGGTCCGCCGCTTACCTTGAAAAGCAGGGGCTCCGCAGACTGGACATCGACCCCTACGGGGTAACTATCGGCCGGGCCCTGGATATGAACGACCGATCCCTGCGGAACGTGCTGGTGGGTTTGGGGGGCCGATCCGACGGCCCGCCGCGGCAGAGCCGGTTTGAAATTGCCGTGGCCAGCGAGGTAATGGCGATTCTGGCTCTGGCCAGGGATCTGGGGGATCTGCGGGCCCGGCTGGGCCGCATGGTGGTGGCGGCGGATAGGCAGGGAAAGTTCCTGCGGGCCGAAGATTTCGGCGTTGCCGGGGCTATGACGGTACTCCTGAAAGAAGCCCTCAAGCCAAACCTGCTCCAGACCCTGGAAGGCCAGGGAGCCTTTGTCCATGCCGGGCCTTTCGCCAACATCGCCCATGGCAATTCCTCGATTGTGGCGGATCTTATCGCCGGCCGTTACGCCGATTACGTGGTTACCGAAAGCGGCTTCGGTTCCGACATGGGGCTGGAAAAATTTTTCAACATAAAATGCCGCGCCTCGGGCCTTATTCCGGACGCGGTGGTTTTGGTAGCCACCGTCCGGGCCCTCAAGAACCACGGAGGCGGGCCCCCGGTGAGCCCCGGCAAGCCCCTGCCCCAGGTTTACCGGGAGGAAAATCTTGAGCTTCTGAAAGCCGGGCTTTCCAACCTGCGGGCCCATATCGGCATTGTGCGCCGCTTCGGCGTTCCCGTGGTGGTGGCCATCAACGCCTTTCCCGCCGATACCGAGGCGGAGTGGGAACTGATACGCCGGGAAAGCCTCGCCGCCGGCGCCGTGGACGCGGCGGTAACGAGACACTGGGCCCTGGGTGGGGAGGGGGCCATGGATCTCGCCGGCGCCGTGGAGATGGCCGCCCACCAGCCGAAGAATTTCCGCTACCTTTACGGCGGGGACGAAGGCTTAACCGGGAAAATCGAAACTATCGCCCGGGACATCTACGGCGCCGCCGGGGTGGATTACGCCCAAGGCGTCCGGAAACAACTCGGCGCCCTGGAGGATCAGGGCTACGGGAACCTGCCCCTCTGCATGGCCAAGACCCAATACTCCCTTTCCCACGACCCCCGTCTCAAAGGCGCGCCCAAAGGCTGGCGGCTCCCCATCCGGGAAGTGCGGCTGGCCGCCGGGGCCGGCTTTATCTACCCCCTCTGCGGCGAGATCACCACCATGCCGGGACTTCCCTTCCGGCCGGCTTTTATGAACATAGACATTGACGGGGACGGCAACGTAAAAGGGCTGTTTTAAGAAGCGGGCCGTTACCCTTTTCTGTATTACCCTTTTCTATACCAGTATTTATATTTTTCCCTGTATCCTATTTTCTTGTATAGATTCTTTGCTGTTTCATTGTTGTTTACAACCTGCAAATACGATTTTTTTATTCCGGCCTTTCCCGCCCCGGACAATATTGATTGTACTATTTCTTTCCCGTATCCGTTCCCGCGCCTCTCCTCTTTTACCACAATATCAAACAAGCCGACATATCCGTTTTCTATTACGCCGTATCCGCAGCCGGCCGTTTCATTGTTTAATTCTTTGTAAACGACAATCCTGTCCCCGGTAATGTTTTTCAGCATTGCTTTTAAGGTTTCTATAAACGCTGTTTTGATGTTGTTGCATTCAATAAACCCGTTTATCCATTTTTCATTAAAATCACTATTCACATTTATTCCGGAATAATTTTTGTCTAATATTTTTATATCATCGCATACCTGAACCGATGTTGTATCAAGCAATTCATATTTCAGGGCTTCCAGTTTCCTGTCGATTGCTTTATGCCCGTCACATTCAACCAATTTATAAACTGCCGGCAAATTATGCTTTGTATATAGTTTCTTGCAATACTGTATCTTTTCTTCCAAATCGATCTTTGAGGGGTATATTGGGTTTACCGAATTGGCCCTTTTGGTATACCCCTTTGCCAGCCTGATGATCCATCCGTCGTATACGACCGTTTGTATAGAGGGCCACGCGTTCATTGATAATTCTTCTATCGTAAAATCCATTATCGTAAAATCCATTTCGGCTCCTTTTAGTTTAAATCCGGCGCCGCCCCGGCTCCGCTATGGAGCGCTGCCCCGCCGTCTTTCCCCGGCCCGCTTTTCCCCACGCCGGGTTTCCCAGGCGGAGAAACCCAGGATCGCGGCGGTGGCGAGGAAGACCATCCGGTAGTTTATCATGGCTACCGCCGATCCTATCATGGGGCCCAGGGCGCCGCCGGCGGAGGAAACCGATGAGTTGAAGCCGTAGACGCTTCCCTGATGGTCCTTGTCCGTGCTTACCGCGAGGATGGCGTTCAGCACCGGCGTCGCGCCCCCAAGACAAAACGAGGACAGGGCCCGGAACAGGGTAAGCTGGACCATGTTGGTAACGAATGCCTGGGGAACCGTCAGGATTGCCCCGGCGGCGAGGCAGAAAAACAGGGTCCGCCAGTAGCCGAAATGGGCCGAGTACCGGCCCGCCACTATGGACGCCACCGCGGTGGAAGCCGCCCCAACCCCCAGCACTATCCCCGTAGCGGAACCGATGTACCTGCTGTCCTCCGCGATTTCCCGCAGAAACAGGGGCAGCATGGGGGCGGCGGTGGTGTTGGCCGCCTGGATGATAAAAGTGCTGAGCATCAGGGTAATCAGCGTGGGGGATTCCAGTATCGGCTTTAGCTCCGGGAAAAAACGGATACGATCTCCCTTCGGCCTCAGATGATGCCGGGACGGCTCGTCTTCCACCCATTTAAGGACGATGAGCCCGGCGCCGCCCAAGACCAGACCGGTACCGAGAAAGGCGGCCCGGTGGCCCAGGAAATCGGAGATAAGCCCGCCCATAAGGGGGCCCAGCGAGTTGCCGATAGCCACCCCGGTCTGGAGCAGCCCCAGGGCCAGGGCAATCCTGGAAGCCGGAACAATCCCCACCGTGAGTACCGTGGCCGCCGCTATGGTTCCGGTAAAGCAGCCCTGGATCGTTCTGAGGATAAGGAGCTGCAGGGGGTTCCGCACAAAGACCATCAGGGACACCACCACCGCCCCGCCGAACATGGCCCGGAGCAGCATCATACGCCGGCTGTACACATCCGCAAGACGCCCCCAGATAGGGGCAAAAAAGGCCAGGGCAAGAGCCGAACAGGACTGGATCGCCCCTACCCATATCTTGAGGGTCCTGGGATCGTCAATGCCTATATCTTCCACCAGGAAAAGGGGGATAACCGGCATGGACAGGGCGAAACCGGCTATAGCCATGGTTTCCGCAATCAGGATCGCGCTGTAGTTCGATTTCCAAAGTTTCATCGTGTGCGAAGATTCATCCTACCCCTTTTTTCATATTATGGATATACGGTATAATTCTTCCATGGATTTTTTGACAAAGAGCCGGCTTGAACATATAAACGCCGAAGGTGACGAGGACGGGGACGAAGAGTCCGGGGAGGATACCAAACAGCCCGGGGCCGACCCCCTCCTTTCAAGGATGCTCAAAACCCGGACTATCCTGATCTCCGGGGAGATCAAGAAAGATCTGGCCGAAAGGACTATCCGGCAGCTCATCCTGCTTGAGGACATGGGGGATGAGCCTATCCGTATCTTCATCGACTCCCCCGGCGGGGACGCCGACGCGGGTTACGCCATTTTCGACATGATCCGCTTTGTGAAGCCCCCTGTCTGGACTGTCGGCATGGGCCTGGTGGCCAGCGCCGCGGCGATTATCCAGCTTGCCAGCCCCAAGGAGCGGCGGGTGGGGCTTCCCAACAGCCACTACCTGATCCACCAGCCCCTGTCGGGTATCCGGGGAGTGGCTACGGACATCGAGATCCACGCCCGGGAACTGGAGAAGCTGCGGGGGAAGATCAACCGGCTCATCGCCGACGAGACCGGGGCCCCCTTCGCCCAGGTTGAAAAGGACACCGACCGGGACTTCTGGATGAACGCCGGGGAGGCTGCCGACTACGGCCTTATCTCCCGGGTGGTCACCCGGCGGGATGAATTCGCCGCCTGGGGATCCCCCTAAACACTAAGAAGGCGGAATTTAACAACGGAGTTGCGCGGAGATAGAGAGGAACAAGCCCGGATAGGTGACAAAACCTCCGTGTAACCCAGCATCTCCGTGGTTTTTCTATACGTTTATCCTGCTTGTTTGGCTTTTACCACCTGTTCCCCGGCCCTGATGTACACCATGGTATCCGCCGGTACCGAGGAGATAAGCCATACGTTGCCGCCGACGGTACTGCCCCGGCCTATCACCGTGTCCCCCCCCAGGATGGTGGCGTTGGAGTAGATCGTTACGTCATCCTCGATGGTGGGGTGCCGTTTGCGGTTCCCCTCCTCCTTCTTTACCGAAAGGGCCCCCAGGGTAACGCCCTGGTAGAGCTTTACATTCTTCCCGATGACGGTGGTTTCCCCTATCACCACCCCCGTACCGTGATCGATAAAGAAAGATTCCCCGATGTCGGCGCCGGGGTGGATGTCGATGCCCGTATGGCCATGGACGAGTTCGCTCATCATCCGGGGGATCAGGGGCACCCCGGCCTGCCAGAAGAAGTGGGCAAGCCGGTGTACGGTGATGGCCCCGAAGCCGGGATAGGAGAGGATCACCTCCTCAAAACTTTTCGCCGCCGGATCGCCCCGGAAGGCGGCCTTCATGTCCAGGTTCAGGGCCCTCCGCATTCCGGGCAGCTCCTCGAAGAAGCTTTCCACCGTAAGTTCAGCCGCCGCGTGGCAGCCCCCGCTGCCGCATTTTAGATTACCCTCCCTGACGGAAAAGACAAGGCTCTTTTCAACTTCCCGGATAAGTTCCCGGGCAAGATGATTCACCTTTTCCCCGGTGATAAGCCGCAGGTTGTTGTGATCCAGAGCCTGGTTTTCCCGGAAACCGGGAAACACCAGCTCTTCCAGCCCTCTGACGATATCCTCCACACTCTCCTTGTTGGGAAGATTGGCGCCCCCGGAGTGGTTTACCAGCCCGTAATCCTTGTAAGAGTCCAGAAGTTTATCAATACTTTTGTCCAGCCTGTCCAATTCCGCCTCCCCAAAAGAGTCCCTGTCCGAAAGTCCCTGTCCGGGGGCCCTGTCTAAGACCCCCAGCCGCCGCTACTTCCCGGCCACGGCCATATCCACGCCTTCCTCCGGGGGGATTCCCGGCTGATCTACCAGGCCGGAAAGATCGTTTCCGCCTTTGAAGCGCAGCACATTCACCATGAAGATGTTAAGCTTGTTCACAATATTCGGGGGAAGCAGGTTCCCGTCCACCTCCACCGAAAGGGTGGGATAGTTCCGCTCCCGTGCCCAGGGGGTAAAGAGGCCCTCGATCACCCGGCCGATAAGGCAGGCGAAGGGGCTGATGTTCACGATCCCCGAATAACCGTGGGCCATGGCCGCGGCGGCGGAACCGGAGGATACGGCGATCTCCGAGTTGAGTTCCAGGTTCACAAAGTGCTTCTGGGTGTACTCCATGATCACCCGCATGTCGTGGGGGGTCTCCGGAACAAGGCCGGTAGGCATGAGGATGGAGATAACCTTCTTTTCCACCGAATGTTTCCACCACTCCTCTATCCCCAGCTTTTTAAGATCCTTCCAGGGCTTGGAGAAGAGGCGCGGGAAGATCCTCCTGATTATCCCGAGGCCGGGCTTTTGCAGCCGGATCAGTTTTTTAAGGGCGTATTCCCGGACAAAATCCAGGTAATGGATCCACTCGGAGATCCCCGCCACCTTTACGACGATGCCCCGCTCGCTCATCAGATCCGTAAGTTCCCCTACCGCGAAGTCGTCCCGGCGCACGTA
>JAISWN010000016.1 GCA_031271075.1 Treponema sp. | reverse complement strand
TCCGTTCAGGGATCCGTTTTGATTATATCGCCGCGGACAGGGAGCGGGGGGAGGAATTTCTTACCACCCTCTGCCGCTTCCATGTAAGCGGCCAGCTTAAGGTTGCGCCGGAACACACGGCCCCGCCGGTTCTGGAGGCCATGGGCAAAGGCCCCCCTGCCGGGAGGGGAAGCTACGAGGATTTCCGCATAAAATACGAAGAAATCAACAAAAAAGAGGGCGTAAGGCAGTACCTTATCCCATATTTTATATCCGGGCATCCGGGCTCCACCATGAAGGAGGCGGTTGAACTGGCCCTCTACCTTAAAAAAACCCGTTTTATCCCGGATCAGGCCCAGGATTTTTACCCTACCCCCGGCGCCCTGTCTACGGCTATGTACCACACCGGCCTGGACCCCCGGACCATGGAGGCAGTTTACGTTCCCCGGGGGGAAAGGGAAAAACGGCTCCAGAGGAGTCTCCTCCAGTTTAACCGAAAAGAAAACCGCGCCCTGGTCAGGGAGGCCCTCAGGGAGGCGGGACGGGAGGATCTTATCGGCCCTTCGGGGCTGGTTCCCTAGGAGCGAAACCGGATGCTATATGCGGGGTAGGGGCACAACTCACGATACCGGCGCCAGGCGCTAAATTTCGGCCTCTTTCCTTCCTTTTGCGTTGCGCCTACGAACCTTGGTTCGCTTCGCCTTGGGGGTTAAATTAGAGAAACAATATCCTCCACCGAAAGCCCCTCGCGGTTCTCCCGCTTGGACAGATCCCGTAAGGTCAGGGGACTATGAAGCGGATCGTCCCCCGGAATGATAAGCCACCCTTCCCCCTTTTTCTCGGCCAGCATAAACTGTTTGGTAAGTTTTCCTTCTTCAAGAAACACCTCGCAGGCTATTCCCCGCTGCCTGAATTGTTCTGCCAGGGCCTGGCAGACGCCGCCCTGGTCTTCCCTCAGGCAGGCTATGGCAAGGCGGGCATAGCCAGGGCGGGACCGGAGGCGGCCGGAATTCTCCATGGCGGCGATGAGCCTGTCCAGGCCGATGGACGAGCCTACGCCGGGAATGGCTTCTTTTGAATAGAGGGCCGCCAGGTTGTCGTAACGGCCCCCGGAACAGACCGAGCCGATGGAGGGATCTTCCCTGAGGAAGGTCTCGTACACGATCCCGGTGTAGTAGTCCAGCCCCCGGGTGATGGAAGGATCAAACGCGAAGGAATCCGCTATCCCCGTTTCGATCATGTACCCGCGCAGCAGCTTTAAGCGCTCCGTGTCCTCCGATTCCCCGCCGGCGAGTTCCGAGACGGAACGCAGGGTATCTTCAAAGTTCTCCCCGGGAGTGATGAACCGCAGTATCTCTGCCGCGCCCCCTTCCCCGGCGATTTCCTCAAGCAGTTTCCCTGTTTCATCCCTGCCTATCTTGGCAAGCTTGTCCACGATCCGCAGTATCTCTACGGACCTTTCCGCCAGTCCCCGGTTTTTCAGGAAACGGTTGAAGATCCCCCGGTGATTGATGCGGATGCTTACCTCGGCTCCGAGGGCGCGGAGGGTGTTGCGCATCATGAGGAGTATCTCGAAATCCGCGGCGGGGCTGCTGCTCCCCACAATGTCGAAATCGCACTGGGTAAATTCCCGGTAACGCCCCCGCTGGGTGTTTTCCCCCCGCCAAACCTTGGCGATATGGTAACGTTTGAAAGGAAAACTAAGCTCCTCCCGGTATTGGGCAACGAAACGGGCGAAAGGAACGGTAAGATCGAAACGGAGCGCCACATCCCGGCCCCCCTTATCGGTAAACCGGTATACCTGTTTTTCCGTCTCCCCCCCGCCCTTGCCCAGGAGTATCTCCGTGTATTCAAGGGCCGGGGTATCAATGGGGACAAAACCGTACAGGCGGAAGGAAGCCTCGATTTTTTCGATGAGCCACCGCCGGGCGATTTCCGCCGGGGGGAGAAAGTCCCTGAAACCTTTCAGGACTTTAGGTTCAATCACGTTAGCCATGGGAAGAAAATTATAAGGCTTATAAGGGGGAAGGGGAAGGGGCGGGAAACAAAACAGTTACTGACACCATTGCGCTGCATCCGGCAGACTATCAACTCACGCACGCGGGAAGGGGGAAGCCAGGGCATCGGCGTTTGCTCTTTCGACTATCAAAATTTCCTCAAAATCATACGGTTTTTAAGGAAAAAGTATCGCTTCAAGTCCTGATGCGAAATGGTACGCCCCGACTATGGCCGGAATTTTGGAGGCGTGTTGAAGTGGCTGGGGGAATGTTATATGCTTTCTCTATGAAACCGGCGGTGAGGCCGGTTTCGCCGGAGGCTCTTTTATGTTTCCCAATGGTAAAATGAAAGCTCTGACCCTGAGCTACGATGACGGGGTAGAGCAGGATCGCAGGCTTATTGAAATCCTGAACCGTTACCACATCAAGGGGGCTTTCAACCTGAACAGCGGTATCCAGACCGGGGCTAACGGTTTTGTTAAGCTGGATATACAGATACGGCGGATGAACGTGCGGGGCCTTAAGGAACTCTACGCGGGCCACGAAATCGCCGTTCATGGTCTGACCCACCCCCATCTGGAAAACCTGGACGAGGAAACCGTCAGAAACGAGCTGGAACAGGATAAGATCAACCTGGAAAGGATCTTCGGTTCTCCGGTCTACGGTATGGCCTACCCCTTTGGTACCTACAACGACCTGGTGGTAAAAACCGTTGGGGCCGCCGGCCTCAGGTACGCCCGGGGGGTAAAGAGCGCCTATTCCTTTGATATCCCCAGGGATCTTTTGACCTACCAGCCTACCTGCAAGCACACCGATCCGCGGCTTATGGAACTGGCGGAACAGTTCATAAAACTGAAGCCCGCCGGGCCCCAGGTGTTCTACCTCTGGGGGCACAGTTACGAATTCGATACCGACCGCAACTGGCAGGTGATCGAGGACTTCTGCCGCCTTATGGCGAACCGGGAAGACATCTTTTACGCCACCAATGCCCAGGCCCTTTTGGTCATATAACGGGGCATTTCCCAATGGATTGATATGCCTGCCCAGATCCTGCATACCCTCTTTGGGGAGGATGTGATTGCCGAAATTTACCGCCGTCTGGGGGGCTGTTTCGGCATTGTCGGCGATAAGGCGCTGGAAAAGATACGGAACGATTACCGGAACGCTTTTGCCCTGGGCTGCCAGGGGCCGGACATTTTTTATCACAGCCAGGACAGGCGTCCGGTTGCCCTGGAGTACGGAACCCTGCTGCACCGCCGGGGCGCCGGGATCTTTACCGCCGGCCTCCTCAAAATGGGGCTCCCCGATCCCCCGCCCGACGAGGAGGATATCCGCCGAGGCCGGCGGGAGAAGGGGATCAACGCCCTGGGAGTCTACGCCCTGGGTTTCATGACCCACGCGGTGCTGGACCGCCGGGCCCACCCCTACATTGTTTACAAGTCCGGTTACGTATCCCCGGCAAACCCCGAGACCCTGCGCTACGCCCGCCTCCACGCCTTTTTCGAGCGGATCATCGACGTGCTGATGCTGGAGCGGCTGCGGGGGGAAGACGCCGCCTCCTGGGATCAGGAGGGGATCCTGGCCGGAATTTGCGAGAAGCCCCCCCTGGGCCTGAAGGAACTCCTGGCCCGGGCCCTGGTTCTGGCCTTCCCCGAGCGGGCCGGGAAGGACGAGAAACTCAGCCGCCGGATGGACAACACCTTTGCCGACTGCGCCGATTTCTACCGCCGCTTTGCCCCCCGCAGGACTTCCCTTGCCTCCTCCGGGGAAGAACCGCCCCCTTTGGGGATCCTGGCCTACGTATACCCCGAAAAAATCCCGGGAGACATTGATTTCCTCAATCTGAAAAAAGAGCCCTGGTACTACCCCGCGGGAAACAGCGGGGAAGACCGCCGTTCCTTCCCGGAA
>JAISWN010000375.1 GCA_031271075.1 Treponema sp. | reverse complement strand
GGAGAGAGCGTATGACATTTAACGGGTATCATCACATCGGCCTTTGGGTAAAAGACCCCAAAAAAAGCCTGGACTTCTATACCAAGGGTCTGGGCGGGAAGGTGGTGTTCAGTTTTCCCATGGCGGATAAACCAGAGACCATAAACCTGGTGGATCTGGGAGGCGGCGCGGTGGTGGAGATCATCCCCCGGGGAAACGGGGAGGAGGAAAGCAACGCCCACTGGGCCCATGTAGCGCTCCGTACCGATGACGCCAGGGCCGCCTACGATCTGGCGATAGGGGCCGGGGCGGTTTCCCGGACCGAGCCCAAAGACAACATGCTGGGAACCATGGCGGTCTGTAACGCCTTTGTACTGGGGCCCGACCACGAGGTTATCGAATTTTTCCAGGTGAAGGCTCAGTGAAAACCATTCTCTGTTACGGGGATTCCAATACCTGGGGTTACAATCCCCATACCGGGACCCGTTACGATCACAAAACCCGCTGGCCTATGGCCCTGAAAAGGCTCCTGAACCGGGACGCCCCGCCGGAAGATCCCTTCTGGTGGGTGGTGGAAGAGGGGCTCAACGGCAGGACAAGCTGCCGGGAAGATCAGGTTGAGGGGGACAAAAACGGGCTGCGGCAGCTTCTGCCTATTCTGGAAAGCCACAAGCCCCTGGACGTGGTGGCGGTAATGCTGGGAACCAACGATCTTAAGTCCCGGTTCAGCCCCATGCCCTACGATATCGCCCGGGGAGTCCAGCGGGTAGCCTTGGCCGCCAGGGATTCGGGCCTGGGCCCCGGCGGCTCCGCTCCCAAAGTGATCGTTATCTGCCCGCCCCCCACGGCGGACTCTCCGGTCTTCAGGCCCAAATTCGGGGATTCCATGGAACTTTCAAAAAAACTCCCCCCTGTTTACCGGCAGCTTGCCAGGGAATGCGGGGCCGCCTACCTGGACGCGGGGGAGCATATCAGTTCCAGCAAGGCCGACGGGATCCACCTGGATCCGGAAGCCCACCTGAAGCTGGCGGAACTGGTGGCGGAGATCGTACAGGGGTTTGTAACTATTCGGTCCTAGCGCAGGTGACTGAATGGTTATAGGGCTACTTCTTCCCCGAGTAAAGGGTAAAGGCCAGTTCTTCCTGGGATTCTTTGATCAGCTTGTACCAGAGGATCTTCTTTTTGGTCAGCGCCTTGCTCTTGCGGCCCCGGGCCAGGAGCTTTTCGTAGATCAGGGCGCCGTTTTTCGCGGCCTGCAAGGTTTTGTAGGTATTGTCGGCAAAGATCTCCTTGGCCTTGGCCTCAATTTCCCTGTTTAGCTCTGAATCATACCGGGTAAGGAGGCTGTCGTAGCGGGCGGATATCCCCTGGAGGTAATCAAAGATCAGACGGTCAAAATCCGGCATCATACCGGTAACTTCCACCAACTGCCGGAGTATTCCTATTGCCGCAGGGTAATCCTCATCGGCGGTGTAGGCCCTTGCGGCCTGACGGCACAGATCCATTACCGACTGGTTGCTCAGGGCCGAAAGGCCCGACATCGGCCGGGGCGGGTTCACCATAAAGGGAGGCATACTCACTGCCGTCCGGGCGATCAGTTCCAGAATATCCAGGAATATCCGCTGTTCCCACAGGTTTTCCCGGATGGCTCCGAAAAGCTTCTGCAGGGATTCGCTGATCTTCTCCTTGTACCGATCCCTGCTGGTGAATACGGCCTCGCAGGTGGGAAGCATAACCCCCTTGAATTCGATCATCCCCGTATCGAGAAAGTAGACCGCGTTATCCCGGAAGAGAGAGCGCTTTTCCACCTGGTTCTCTTTGATAAAACTCATCTGCACCTGTTTGCTTACCATGACCCTGGACTCCTGGGGGGAAAGCTCGTTGGCCCTGGTCTGGAGCCGCGCGCCGATATTGAGGAGGAAGCCCGAAAGATCCCCGTCTTCGGTAACGATAAGGGGGCTGGTGGTATTTCCCCCTGTGATCCCCGCGGAGATCTTGAATACCGGGAGGTTGTTGGCCGCGCCGCCCTTCCGGCGGTTGGATATGGCCGGATCTTTCACCACCTCGGTCTTGGCGAAGTAGTCGATGATGCTCAGCGTAACGGTAAGGGCATCGGTGGCGCTGGGGGAGACCACCACTATCTCGTCCCCCCGGTCCCTGCGGCTTACCGACTGGCATTGGGTGGCGATCTGCCGGACTTCGTGGTTGATAATCCTGTCCAGGGTGTGGAGCCGGGACAGGTTGTTCCGGGATTCCTGGCAGAATTTGGTGTAACCGTGGATGTCCAGCATGCAGATGTAGATGTTCGCTACCTGCATGGTCCGCTTAATATCCCCCGCTTCGGGAAAATCCATGTCCGAAACAACCATCTCCCGCCAGAGTTTCCGGTGAGTTTTGGGGGAAACATCGGCGAAAAAACCCCAGTTAAGTTGTTTTATCAGATCAAAAACCCGCAAAATTACATTCTGCGCCGCATGGCTCTTGAGGATGGGCCTGACAAGCTCTTTAAGCTGGGAAAAAGCGGTGATCTCCCGGGACATAACTTTCTCATAGAGAAAGAAAAACAGTTCGTATTCTGTTGTACCCGCATTAAAATTGTTTAAGTCTCTCATTATCAAATGCTCTCTTGTTAAATACTGGGATGGTTATATCAAAAAAATACGCTTGTTGATATGGAGCTCTGGTTTATCGAGCTCTGGTTTATCCGGCCCTTTTGCGGTATATTTTTGAGTGGAGGGGGTCTAATGGAAACAGCCGAATCTTTGAATGTCTCAGGCATCGCGCTTACCGAGGCGAACAGGCCCTACGACGCGATACCCCTGTTTCAAAAGGCCCTGGTGATGGAGCCGGAGAATCCCCTGTTATGGCTGAATCTCGGCATCGCCCAGCAGCGGACCGGGGATTACGAGGAAGCGATCAACAGTTTCTCCCGGGCGGTGTTTATTGAGGACGACCTCGCGGATGCCTGGGTTTCCATGGGGCTCATCTACTATGAACTGGAACAGTTCGAGCTTTCCGAGGAATGTTACCATTCGGCCCTGGAACGGGATGAATACGCGCCGAAAACCTGGAACAACCTGGGGGTGCTGTATTTTACCGAAGGGAGTTTCGAGGAAGCCCGCCAGTGCTTTGAGGAAGCCATAAGCCTTTCCCCGGTTTACTATGAGGCCCTGTATAACCTGCGGGATACCTGCCGGGAACTCCAGGATTACCAGGCGGCGGCGGAATTTGAACGGATACTCTCCGGCCTTTCCCGCGGCCCTGCCAGTCGCGGCTCTTTTGACGGAAACCGGATGCGGGGATCGCCCCGGGATAAACGGCCGGGGTTCAACTATGTCGGGGAAGCCGAATGAGCTTCCGGGGATAAGCGGTAACCTTATGAAGATTCTCTATGTTGCGGAACTGGTGGGAAAAGCCGGGCTCTACGCGTTCAAAAAAGGTATGGCGGAATTCAAAAAAGGCGGCTCCCCGGCGGAACGGCAGAGCCCTCCCGGGGACGCCGTTGATTTCGTGATCGTCTGCGCCGACGGGGTTACCGGCGGAAACGGCCTCGGCAGGAACCACGCCGCCTACATCCGCAAACTGGGCGCCGACGCGCTTACCACCGGGGAATGTTGTTTTTACAAAAAGGACCTTACGGAGAACATCGAAAAGATCCCCTATGTGCTGCGGCCGGAAAACCTGAACGCCGGAGCGCCGGGTATCGGTTCCCGCATTTTCAAGGCGGGGAGCGAAAAAGTGGCGGTAACGGTGCTGCTGGGGCAGAGCGGCTTCGGCAAGCTCCACGGGGATAATCCTTTTTCCCTGCTTCCCAGCCTCCTGGAACGGCTGCGGCAGGAAACCCCCTATGTAATTGTCGATTTTCACGCCGGGGCCACGGGTGAAAAAAAGACCCTTTTCGCCTTAGCCGACGGCCGCTGTTCCGCGGTGATCGGTTCCCACACCCGGGTACAGACCGCGGACGAGACGGTACTGCCCGGCGGTACGGCGGTGATAACCGACGCGGGCCGTACCGGGAGCGCCGAATCGGTAGGGGGCGTGGATATTGAGGGGCGGATAGGGGAATACCTGAGCGGTATCCCCGACTGGACCAGGGAAGCTACAGACAAACCGGAACTGCAAGGGGTGCTGCTCGATCTGGATAAAAAAGGCAAGGCCCTGTCCATCCGGCGGGTACGCCTGCCCCTGCCCGGGATGGCCCGGAAAGAGGAGCCGGACCAGGGTGAGGGGAGCGGCCGGGCCGCCGAAGATGGGGCGGACTCCGGGGATGAGGCTGTCCGGGGAGGCCCGGGATGAGAGGCCGCGTGCTGGAAGTAACCGGAAATTTGGTAACCCTTGAGCCGGAACGGCCGTTCCGGTGTTTCGGCTGTATGCAGGGGGAATGTAAGAAGATCGCCCCGGTAAGGGCGGAAAAAACGCGGAACAGGGAACTTTCACCGGGCCAGCTTGTGGAAACCGGCCTGAGCGGGAAACTGCTTTTTACCCAGGCCCTGGGCGCTTTCCTGCCCCCCGCCGCGGGTTTTGCCGGCGGCTACCTGGCAACGGCCCTGCTCTTCCCCTCCCTGGGCGAGGCTTCCCGCGCCGCGGCGGGACTCATCCTCCTCTTTGCCGGCGCCGCGGGTTTCTATGCCTTCCGTAGACGCTTCCCCCCAAAGACCCTTCCCCGGATCCTGCGGGTTCTGTAGCCCCCAGGAGCCGGTAAAGTCCAAACAGCTTTTTATGAGGAAGACACGCCTGGTATGCTAAAAAAACACGGAGTTTCGCGGAGTTTTTGTTACAAATCCGGTTTTCTCCGTGTAAACCGCATCTCCGTGGTAAATTTTTTTTTGAAACATCCGGTCATTTGGAGGTTCTATGCACGAAGCGCGACAAACTGCCGGGCCCATGAAGGTACGGCGGGTTTTTGTTGAAAAGCGGGAAGGTTTCGATGTGGAAGGGCGGCAGTTAAAGGCGGAGCTTGCGGATTTTCTGGGGGCCCGGTACCCGGAACTGGGGGAACTGGGAGGCTTAAGGATCCTTAACCGTTACGATGTCTGGGGGCTTGGGGAGGGGGAATTCCGCCGGGCAACGGAGCTGGTTTTTTCCGAACCCCAGTGCGACAGGGTGTTTTTTTCAGGCACGCTCCCCCTTGGGGAGGAAGATCCTTCTTTCGGCGTTGAGTACCTGCCCGGCCAGTACGATCAGCGTTCCGATTCGGCGGAGCAGTGTACCGAGCTTGCCGTTGGGATCAAGCCCCGGATCAAAAGCGCCCGTTTTTTTGTCTTCAAATCCGGT
>JAISWN010000242.1 GCA_031271075.1 Treponema sp. | reverse complement strand
ATTCCTCGACCCCCTGTGGGGGTCTGCGGGATTTCCGCTTCTATCCCTTGCGCTCTGCCAAGCCTTGCGTTTTCCCGCCGGGAAACAAAGCCGCACTTTCATAGTTGTCGGGATACTAGGGGCCTTAAGGGCGCTTGAGGGTCTTTTGGTACTCTGTCGGTGAAAGGCCCGTGTGCCGGTGGAAGACACGGGTAAAATAATAGGCGTTTTCAAAACCCAGCATACAGGAAATTTCGTAGATCCGGTATTTTCCCCGGCGGATAAGTTCGCAGGCTTTTTCGACCTTGGCCTGGTTGATGTAATCCATCAGGTTTACTTTCAACTCTTTTTTGAAAAGTGTGGACAGATAGCCGGGCGAGACGGCGGCGTAACCGGCGGCGTGCCGGAGACCGATCCGCTTATCAATGTTGTCATGGATGAACTGCCGCGCCTTCCTGACCGCCTCGTTCTGAATGTCCTCCGTTCCGGCCAGGGAGGCCGCCGCGCCCAATTCATCAAAACCTACGCGGCAATTTCCGGTGCGGTGATAGAATTCTTCAAGGGCGGCCAACTGCCGCGCGGGACTGTCCGCCCCGGTAAAGAAACCTGCCGTCATGATTCCTGTGCCCAACTGGGTTATCTGGGACGATGTTTTTATCAGCCTGTCCCGGAGAAGCTCTGTTTTGGTTTCCCATTCTTCTTTGGAAATACCCCAGCAGATAAAAAGCAGATGACTGTGGGAATTTTCAGGATGAACAAGGATCGTTTTGTTAAAGAAAGACGAGATAAGTTTCCCGGCAATTTCCTTTTCCCATTTGAAGAGTCTGCCTTTGGCGCTGTCGTTCAGTTCGCCGTAATCGGGCAGGGTGGAATAATCCACCGGAATGAAGGCCGCGCCGAAACCGCCGAACAGCCCCTGTTCCTCAAGAATGGCCGTGTCGCCGGGTGACAGGGCGCCGGGGTTTGCAAGGAAACGGAGAGCCGCGCCTTCCAGCATTCCCCGACGGTTAAGCCGCAGGCATTCGTCCGCGATCTTCACCCGTTTCAGTCTGCCCCGGTTTTCCCGTTCTTCCGCGGCCAGGGCCAGGGCTTTTTCCAGATCCCCGGCCTCAAGCCGGTTCTTCAGCAGGTATTCTACCGCCCTATAGCGCAGGGACTCCCGGGCAAGATCAAAATCCTCGTGGTTGGTAAGCATGATAAAGACGGTTTCGGGGAATTCTTCGCCGGTTTTTTTCAGAACCTCAAGGCCGGAACAGACGGGCATACCTATATCGCAGATAACAATGTCGGGCCGCAGGCGGCGTATCTCTTCCAGGGTTTCCTCGCCGTTAGAGGTAGTACCGATCAATATGCAGTTGTTCTTTTCCCAGTCAATAAGGTGCTTAACCCCCGAAAGTATAATCGGTTCATCATCGGCCGCCAGTACCTTGAACATTTACGCTCCCGCCGCGGCTCCCGGGAGGAGGGCGGCGCCCCATGCCCCGGCCGGTATGGAAAGCGTAACTTTTGTAAATTTGTCTTTTACGCTTTCTATGCGGATCCCCGCCGCGGGGCCGTAGTGCAGTTTGAGCCGTTCGTCCACATTGCGCAGGCCGATGTTGTTAAGGGAAGCGCCGCTTTTACCTCTTTTCCGGTTCATGACGGTTTCAAGATCGGCGCTTTCCATGCCGCTGCCGGAATCTTCTACGGTAAGGGCGATGGATTTACCTTCTTCGCAGGCATCAAGTATTATGGCGCCGAAACGCCCCGACGGTTCTATGCCGTGGATGATGGCGTTTTCGATGAGGGGCTGAAGGGTAAGTTTCGGAATAGGGCAGTGATAAAATTTTTTTGGGATTTTATTGATCACCTCAAAGGTTCCCATAAAACGGACCGACATAACCGCTATATAATCATCAAGAAGGGCCAGTTCATCGCCCAGGGTAAATCCGTTTTCCGGAACCACGGCGATTTTCCGCAAGAGATTGATAAGGCTGCGGGTAAGCTCGGCGATGCCGGGGCTGCGCTGTATCTTCGCCATCCACTGTATTGAGTCAAGGGTATTGTAGAGGAAGTGTGGGTTGATCTGGGTCTGGAGCAGATCCAGTTTCGTATCCCGTAAGTTTTTGTAATTCGCTTCCGTAGTGTCCAGGAGTCTCTTTATGCTCCGCGACATTTTATTCACCGCCCTGCCGATTTGCCCGATTTCATCCCGGCTCTTTTCGATTCCCGCGTCAAAGGAAAAATCATTTGCCCCTATCTTGTTTATCCTGAATATGATGCGCTGTATGGGCCGGATCAGGTGAATCGAAAGTATCAGGGCCAGCCCGGCGGCGGCCAAAAGGGACATGACGACCACCAGAAGTGCCGTGTAGAGGATGCGCATGTCATCGGGGGTAACGTTGGTAACGTCGGCCTGGTTGTAAAGGACGAGGCCGGAGTTTTTAAGAGAAAGGCTGTCGATCCGGTAACTCCGTTTTTCCCATTTAAGCCTGAGGCCGCCGGCAGCTTCGTTTCCGCCGCCGGTTTCGGTTTCCCTGAGCGCCGCCCTCAGGATGGGGTCCGCCTCTCCAAGGGGAAGCAGCCGGGGTTCGTTTTTGAGTATTGCCCGTTCCATCCCCGCTGTGACGGCGCTCAGGTTCCCGGAGCTGTGGTACTGTTCAAATACGCCGGTAAGCATATCAAGGCCCGCTTCAAGGTAGAGGAACCCCTCCGTCTTGTTACTGTAAAGGCCCTGTATCCGGAAAATAAAAGCGTAGCTGTCGCGGCTGGAATAAGGGGTAATGGAAGGGCCGAAACCGCCGGCCCAGTTTGCCGGGCTTGCTGAAAGATCTGCGTAGACGGGCAGCCTTTTTATGGAATCAACGTTACAGTATTCGACGTTCTGCCTTCCCAGGGCCTGGATGAAAAGGCCGCCTGAGTCAAAAACAATCAGCCGGTCCACGTACAATCCCGCGGGGCTGGCGCTGAGGAAGGCGTTGAGGCGGTCCTGGGCGTTGAGGGCGTCCCTCTTGGAGGACTGTCCGCCGCTGCCCCGGGAGACCGCGAGTGTTACCGCCGGATCGTTGGCGCAGATAACGGCCAGAGAAAACAGGTCTTCAAAATTGCGATCCATCTGCCGCCCTACCGCCTCAAGGTAGGTACGGTCAAGGCGTTCCGCCTTCCGCGCCACCGCCCGGCTCAGGTAGAGGTACAAAAACAAATTGCCCGTTATTCCGATGACCAGTATGTAGAGAACCACCGAAACGACAATTTTAAAACCCAGGCCGCGTTTTTCAGGCATTACACCCTTATTGTAAGCCATGTTTGGGGGAAAGTAAATTGTTCGAGGCCCGGATCCACGCGGCTACCCTTTCATGCCGCTGGTAGCGATACCCTCGATAAAGAAACGCTGGAAGCCCAGGAACACGATGAACACGGGTATCAGGGAAACCACCGAGGAAGCCATAATAAGGCCGTATTCCGTGGCATACTGTCCCAGGAACATCCGTATCCCTAATGGTATGGTTTTGTTCCGCATGGAATCGAAGTAGATCATGGGCCCCATAAAATCGTTCCATATCCCCACAAAGCTGAATATCGAAAGGGTGGCGATCACCGGCTTTGACAGGGGGAGGACGATATGGAAATAGGCGCCGTATTCGTTGAGGCCGTCGATGCGGGCGGCGTCAAGAAGCTCGTCGGGAATGGACACATAGAACTGACGTATCAGAAAGACGCCGAAGGCGATAAAACTGTGCATCAGGACATAACCCAGGTGGGTATCGATAAGGTGCAGTATTCTGATTTCTATGTACTGGGGCAGCATATACACCTGCCAGGGGATGGCGATGGTGGCTATGTAGACAAAGAAAAGAGTATCCCTGCCCCTGAAATGGCATTTGGCGAAACCATATGCCGCGAAACTGGAAGTAATAACCTGAATAAAGGTGATGATCAGGGAGAGCTTGAAGGAATTGAAAGTAAACTGCTTGAAATTGATTTTGTCCCAGATTTTGGAATAGTTGCCCCACACCGGGTCCCGGGGAATCCAGCGTATGGGTACGGAAAAAACCTCGGTATCGTGCTTAAGGGAAGCCGAGAGCATCCAGATAAGGGGCAGCAGGGTGACCAGGGTAACAAGAAGAAGGAGTATATACGTTCCCGTCCGCAAGAGCAAATTTTTCTTTTCGATCATGCCGTTCCTCCCAGGCGCTTTTCCATACGGAACTGGATCAGGGTGATAAGTCCGATTATCGCAAAAAGCACCAGGGCCGCCGCGCTGGTTTGGCCGTAATTAAACGAGATAAAAGCCTTATTGTAGATGTAATGGCTTAACAGCATGGTGGCGTTCCCCGGCCCTCCTTCGGTAAGGGCGAAGATAAGATCGAAGGACTTAAAACTGTTTATGGTCAGCATGAGTACGACAAAGAAAGTCGCCGGGGCCAGGAGGGGCAGGGTTATGCGCCAGAAATACTGGATACTTGAAGCCCCGTCTATGCTTGCCGCTTCGTGCAGTTCTTTTGGTATGCCCTGAAGGGCCGCCAGGTAGACAATCATGTAATAGCCCATGCTTTTCCAGATGGTAACGATGATAACCCCCGGCAGGGCCCATTTGGTGGTTACAAACCAGCCCGGCGGGTTTGCGATGCCGATAAAGCGCAGGAACAGGTTTACCGGCCCCGTGTCCCGCATAAAAAGAAGACGCCACACTACCGCTATGGAAACAACGCTGGCTACATAGGGGAAGAATATGGCGCTGCGGAAAAAGTTCTTTGCCGCAAGTTTTTTATTGAGCAGCACCGCCAGGCCCAGGGAGGCGAACATGGTAAAGACAACGCAGGATGCGGTATACACGAAAGTCCTGCCCATGGACTGGCGGAATATACTGTCCCTGAAGACGGCCCGGAAATTGTTTATTCCGGCGAATTCCATGGCATTGAAGCCGTCCCAGTTCATGACGCTGAGAATGAGGGAAAAGGCGACAGGAATAAGCACGAAGATAAAAAACCCGATAAAGTTAGGCATAATGAAGGAAAGCCCTACCAGCGTATTGCGCAGCGTTAGTGGTATTCCGCATTTTTTTCCTGTCCCCATCTTTTCCTCCCCGGCGTAAAACCGGAGTTGTTCAAGAACTTCAGTTTTTGAACAACTACTACTTAAAAAAGTCCTACTTGCCTTGAATTTCTTTTGAACGTTTTGCCATATCGGCAAGGCCCTGATCCACGGTCTTTTCCTTAAGCATGATAAGGCCGTGCTCCTCCCCCAGCATGGTATTGACTTCGTTTACAAAGGGAACCATGGGGCGGTCAAGGGCGATGTTTTTTATTGTCAGCGCCTGGAGGGCGTCGCCGGGCATACCCGCCGCGCCGGCAATGGCGGCCAGGTTCCGGTTGTTGGCCCTGCTGGGGAGCTGCCCCCATTTGGCGTAGATATTGGCGCCTTCCTCGCTGGTGATGAATTTAACAAATTCCCAGGCCGCATCCTTATATTTTGAGTTTTGGTTAATGGCGATAGGCGTTACCGAACCGACGGTCCAGCCGGCGGGGCTTCCCGCGGGATGGGGAAGGACGGACATGCCCCAGTTCATTTTCACCTCTCCCTTGTTTATCCGGTCGATGATGGTGGAGTAGAACCATGTTCCCATAGGCAGGGTGGCAACATTGCCCTGGAGGAAGGCGTTAGTATAGCTGATGCCGCCGGTCTTAAGGGTTCCATAATCCTGGATGATTCCGGCATTCTGCATGCGGAGGGCCATCTCGTAGTAGGGCTTAAAGAAACTGTAATCGGTCTCCACGATGCTGTACTTCCCGTCCTGAACCGCCCAGTTTTCTACGCAGGCCTGCCAGGTATGCAGGTGGCTGCCCCAGATCTTGCCGGCCCCCGATCCGGTAGTAAGCCGCCCGGCTAAAGCTTCGTACTGCTCCCAGGTCATGTCGTGGGACGGGTAGGGTATGCCGGCCTTGTCGAAGATGTCTTTGTTGTAATAGAGAACATACCACCCGGAGCTGGCGGGGATAGCTACAATTTTTCCGCCGATATCGAAGCGTTCCGCAAGGCCGTTGTAGGCCTTAAGATCCACATTGTCCTTCTGAACGTAAGAGCTGAGATCCGCAAGCTGCCCCCTGCTGGCAAAACCCAGGGTGGTATCGCCGTCTTTAATCCAGAACGCGTCGATATCGCTGCCGCCGTTGAGCTGGATGGTCAGCTTGTTGGTATAATCCGTGGAAGGGCTGTCCAGGGGCTCAACCTTGATATTGGGATTCCCCGCCTCAAATTCCCTGATAAGATCCGCGTAATAGGCCGAGGTAGCAAAATCCCATACGCCTACCTTGATGGTTACCGGCCCGCCGCTCTGGGAAGCGGGAGCCTCCTTCTTGGAACAACCCCCTACAAAGACGAAAGCCGCAATGGTAAGCAGCAATACTGCCGTTAATGCGCCTTTTCTGTTCATGTCATCCTCCAAATTGTATTAGAGTTGTTCGGAAACTTCAGTTTCCGAACAAATTCCGCTGAAAACAGCAAAATGCAGGGCATTTTGCAGGACTTGTTCGAGAACCAACCGGGTTCTCGAACAAGTCTATTGACT
>JAISWN010000345.1 GCA_031271075.1 Treponema sp. | reverse complement strand
ATCTTGCCCTCAAGACCCATAAGGGGCCCTTCGGTAACCACGATGCGGGAATTTTCGTTGAAGTAGACCTTGGAGAGCCCGGCTATGGGGCCCACGTCCCTGATAAAGTGGAGTACCGTCTCCAGATCCCGGTCCGCCAGGGGTTTGATGTCCTGGTTGGATTTCAGAAAGCGGTAGAACCCCTCGGTCCGCCGGAAGGCCCAGTGGTAGTTGAGGATACTGTCCTCTTCCTGAATCTCCGCAAAAATGTAGCCCGGGAAGATGGGGGAAGTGGAAGGAGCGAAAACACCCTTCCGCCGGATATTTATTTTTCGTTTTGGAAAGTAAATCGGAACCTTTATCTCCGGGTGAAGGGCTCTGAAAAGCTTGATGTACCTATCCTCGCCCCTGGTTTTTACTTGCAAAGCGTAATAACTCACCTGTTCAGGATACACCAAAAACGGCCGATAGTGAAGGAGGAGGCTTGGATGTTCGGGAAAGGGTCCTGTTTCGGGAAAAGGTTTTGGCTTGCTTTCCCCCTGTGGGTTTTTCTTGCTTTACCCCTTCCCGCCGCCACCGTGTCCTTTCTGGTGATCGAAACCGGCCTCCGGGAAGAAGGGGGAAACTCCGGATATTCGGCCCTCTGGGAGAACAGCCTTCTGAATGTGTTTTTTGAGGCGGGGCACATTGTAAGCAACGCCCCGCCTATGCGGCTGAGCCGGATTCCGGCGGAGGATTTTCCCCAGGAGGCCCTGGCTGATTTTACCGAGGCCGCCGAAGGGGGGGCGGAATTCTTTATCCTTGCCCAGTTGGACTACCGGCCCTCCCAGACCGGCGCGGAGCCGGCCCCCCGGAACATAGCTCTGCGGGTATACCGGACCAGGCCCTACGGGCTGGTTCACGAGGAACGGCTTGAAGACCTTGGGGCCGCCGCCGCGAGGGACGAATCGGCCCGGGCGAATCAAACCGTCCGGCGATTGATACCGTATATAAAGGATTGACCATGAAGGAACGGAAAACCAAAAAAAGGCTCCTTACCCTGCTCTGCGCCGCCGCGATGGCCTTTACCGGCGCGTCTATATGGGAAGGCGCGGTAACCACCGCCCCCAGGGGCGCCTTGCCCGACGAGGGTTACTACGTGGCTACCAACTCCTTTCCCCGGAACACGGTAGTGGACATTACCAACCTGGAAACGGACAAAACCGTCCGGGTAATCGTTTCTTCCGGCCTGGATACTCCGGGGCTCCTGGCAACCCTGTCGGAAGACGCGGCGAAAAGTATCGGCTTGCAGGCCCGGTCCATCGGCCGGATCCGGATGACCCAGCCTTCCGACCCCATAGCCTTCTCCCGTTTTACCGAGGGCCTGGCGGGGAGCGGGGATCCTGACTATGACCCGGAGGCCATGATCAAGGCGGAAGAGGAGGATGCTGAGGAAGAGGCCGGCCTTACCCTTACCCCCTTACCCCGGCAGCCTGTCGCGGATGAGCCGCCGGTTTCAAGCGGGAACGAAGAAGATTACTTCGGCGGCATTGTTGACGTTCCCGGCCCGGAAGAACCGGAACAATACGAAGAGGAATTTCCGGAGGATGGGGAAAGGGCGCTGGCCGGACTGGATGATGAAGAGGACAGTCCCGAAAAAACCCTGTACCCCATCTGGGCCCAGGGCGGTTCGGTGGGTACGCCGGTTTCTCCCGAGCCCGCCCCGGAGCCGGTTATAGCCGGCCCCCCGGCTTCTCCGCCTCCCCCGCCACCTCCGGATCCCGGCCAGGGGCAGGCCCAGGTCTCCGCCCAAACCACCATCCCGGCCCCGGCGGCCGGAGAGGTTCCGGCCCAGGTTACCACCACGGCTGAGGGTCCCGCCGGTTGGGCCAGCGCCTGGGTAACGGCTCCCCAGGACCGGGCGGAGCCTCCTGCTCCCGGCGCCTACGACTATTCCCTGGTTCCGGCGGAACAGCGGCCCCCCACGGACCCCGGCGTCTATACTATCCCCCCGGAAGCCCAGATTGGCCCCATGGTCCAGGTTCCCCCGGCCCAGGCCCCCCGGAAAGCGGAGCCGGTGATAGACGAATCCCTTTTCATTGAGTCCATTGAAGACATGCGGCAGCGGAACGCCCCCTCTCCGGCCCCGGCGCTAAACGGCGGCCCCGAGGTAAGTCCCAGCCCGGTTATCCCCAGGGAAACCCTGCCCGAACCGAGGCTGGCGGAACCTTCCCCCCCTGAACCTGCCCTGCCTGAGCCGGTGATAATCGTGGAAGAACCGTCCCTGCCCGAAAACGCCCCCGCCTCCAAAGCCGCGCCGCTACCGAAGGCAACGCCAAGACCCGGGACGGATTTTTCCATACCCCTTATTGGGGAACTGGAAAAGGGAAAATACTACCTCCAGCTTGGGGCTTACAGCAAACCTGATGCGCTGGAATCCAGCGCGGCAAAGCTGGACGGCAATTACCCCCTGGCCGTGCAGGCCGCGGGCAGCCCGGATAATCCCGTCTACCGTCTCCTCCTGGGGCCGGTAAACCTGGGTGAAAGCGGCGCCCTCCTCCAGCGTTTCAAAGGTTCAGGCTACAGCGATGCTTTTGTGAGAACCTATTAGGCGTTATAATCAGGGCCATGCGGATCAAGTACAACGCCCCTACGGTGCTTACCTTCACCTTTGCCAGCGCCGGCGTCCTGCTCCTCTCCCAGACCCTGCTCCGCTTCTACCCGCTGGAGCAAACCTGGTTCATGGTTTCCGGAAAAGGCGCCTTCCGGCCCGGCAGCTTCCGCTGCTGGATCACCCTTTTCAGCCATGTGGCCGGGCACGCCAACTGGACCCATCTGCTTTCCAATTTTTCCTTTATCCTCCTCATCGGCCCCATCCTGGAGGAAAGCTACGGTTCCCTCCCCCTCCTGGCCATGATCCTTATCACCGCCCTGGTAACCGGGATACTCAACACCCTCTTTTTCAAAACCGGCCTCATGGGCGCTTCCGGGATAGTGTTTATGATGATCCTCCTGGCCTCCTTTACCAACTTTAGCGCCGGGGAGATCCCCCTTACCTTTATCCTGGTGCTGGTCCTCTACCTGGGACGGGAAATTTTCAATTCTTTCAACACCAACAATATTTCCGAATTTGCCCACATCATAGGCGGCTTTGTGGGGAGTCTTTTCGGTTTCTTCCGGTCTCCGGCGGCAAAGAAAGGCGGCGCGCCGGGGAGTTGAAATTCCACGGAACCCCGCAGTATGAAGCGATTATCCCTGCTTATTAAACCGGCTTCCTCCTTGTGCAATATGCGGTGCCGCTACTGTTTCTACTCCGATGTGGGCGAACACCGGCAGACCCTTTCCTACGGCATCATGGAACACCGTACCGTGACTCAGATCATAAACAACATTTCAAAAGATCTGGACGACAAGGATGAAATTACCATCGCGTTTCAGGGGGGGGAACCAACCCTTGCCGGTTTAAACTGGTTTGAAAATTTTGTTTCCTGTTTCGCCTCCTGTGTCAAAGAGGAGGTAAAGGTAAACTACGCCCTTCAAACCAACGGCATCCTGATAGACGGGGCCTGGGCGGAATTCCTCCGGAAAAACAACTTTTTAGTCGGCCTTTCAATTGACGGGAACGCGAAGATCCACAACAGTAACCGCCTGGATTCCTCCGGCAGGGGAACTTTCGAGGCCTGTATGCAAACCAAGGTTTTACTGGAAAAGAGCCGGGTTGAATACAATGTACTCTGCGTCCTGACCAACGAACTTGCCGCGGAACCGGACAAGGTATGGAACTTTATTCTGAATGAGAAGATCCGGTACATCCAGTTTATCCCCTGCATGGAAGGGCTGGACGAAGAGGAAGGTTCCCCCTTCGCCCTGCGGCCCCCGCGCTTTGCGAATTTCTATTCCCGCCTGTATTACTGGTGGGTAAAACAACTGGAGAAGGGAAACTATATCAGCGTAAAACTTTTCGACGATACGGCGAACTTTTTCTTCCGGGGTATCCCCAGCGCCTGCGGCATCAACGGACAGTGTTACAGCCAGTACGTGGTGGAAGCGGACGGCAGCGTCTACCCCTGTGATTTTTATGTGCTGGACGATTACAACACGGGAAATTTAACCGGCCAAACCCTGCGCCGGATCTTCGATTCCCCAAGGATGCAGGATTTTCTCCGGGAAAAACGCGAACTCCCCCGGATCTGCCTTTCCTGCTCCTATCTGAAAATGTGCGGCGGGGGATGCAAACGGATGCGGAACGTGGTGTACTACGGAACAAAAGGCTCCGTATGCGGCTACAAAATGTTTCTTGACAAGTGTCTTGGGCCGCTGGAATACACCGTAAAGAAACACTTTCCCTAAGACCGGTGACCGCCACGTAAGCGTGGCGAAGACACCTTTGCGTTTACCTACCGCGTTACGGCCCACACCAAACCACCGCTAAGGAGCGCCGCCGAGGGGATCGCTATCAGCGTAAAGGTCCGCCAGAACTTTGAGCTTGAACCAATCCCATCGGGCGCTTCGTTCCCGATGGGATTGGTTTTCCGTATCTCGCCGATAAGGGGCTTGTTCGAGAACCCGGTTGGTTCTCTCACAAGCCTCCCAAAAAACGGGGATTTCTCAATGAAATCCTCGTTTTTTGTTGCTTAAAGCGGTTAAGGAGGGCTGCTGCTCGCGGGGAAACTCACCAT
>JAISWN010000339.1 GCA_031271075.1 Treponema sp. | reverse complement strand
TCCCCGTTGGTGTACAGGGAGAAAAAATTATCCGTCCCCCATGCGGCGTCCCGGTTTTGGGCAAAGAAACCGCCGGAGAAGGCCACCTGGGTTCCCACCCCCACGTTGCCGGTAAAGGGGAACCGGGGAAACCGGGAGGATTCAAAGGTGTAGGTCCCCTGGCTCATGTCCAGCCCTTTTTTGCCCTTCTCGAAGCCCTGCCGGGCCCTTTCCAGGATTTCCCGTTCCAGGGGGCTCAGGCTCCCCTTCTTTTCGCCGAAAAGCCCCTCCGCGTCGGCATCGAAGATCGCGTCAAGGGCTTCCCGGATTTGCTGCCGGGAGTAGGGCTTTGCGCTGGGAAGGGGGGGGGAAAGCCCCTTGAGCTGGGCCTGTTCCAGCAGGAAATACACCTCGTTTTCCAGAGGAACCGAAACATTGGACTGAGCGGGCAGGAAGAAACCGGCGGCTAAAAGCAGCGCACAAGACAAAAACCAGGTTTTTTTCCCCATTAAAGATCCCCCAAGGAAAGCAAAACATGAAAACAATACGGCGCGTTTCATAAATTGACTAAAAGTTCCCTTATTTATAATATGAAACCCCAAGATGTTCAATACAAGCCAGATTACTCCGCCGGATTCCGGCCGGGAAGGCGGGGTCTCCCGGCATGAAAATCAATAACCTCGCCCTGAAGTCGAACCTGCGGTTCGGCGTAGTATTAAGCGGACTTGCGGAGCAAGTCCGACCCCTCGGCACGAATAACACGGCCCGGCTCCTTACGGCGGGTTTGCTGGTTTTGTTCCTGCTGTTTTTGCCTTCGGCCCTTTTCCCCCTTCCCCCCCAGAAGACGATCTATCCCGGCGAATGGCCTTACGACGCCCTTACCGCCCTAGCCCTGGAACAGCGGATCGTTCTTTTTGCCGATTCCACGATCTCCGTGGCCCAGGCGGAAGCCATGCTGGCGGAGATAGACGAGGAGGCCCTTTCTCCCCGGGGAAAAGAGCTTTACCAAAGCCTCTTTGCCTGGCTCAGGGCGCGGCCCTTTATCTCTTTTGGATCCGGGGCCCTGGGTTTCGAGGCCCAGCCTTCGGTAAACCCGGAATTCTACTTCCGCAGCAACAAGGGTATTGACTATCTCTACGGCAACAACAAACGCCGCCCTTTTGTGGAACTGCCCATAACCCTTTCCTTTTCCCCCTGGATCACCGCCGGCATAGATGTGGTGGCGGAACAGAAGCTGGAAGCGGTTTTTTTTGAAGACAACTACCTCAACTTTCCCGCGGGGGATACCTTTGAATTCAACATTCCCCGCCGGGCTTACCTGAATCTTGGTGTCCCCTTTCCGATCTCCCTGCCGGGAGAGCCGCCCGGAAGCTCCGGCATCCGCTTTGCCATCGGCGTGGGGGAGAATTTCCTCGGCCGGACCAAGACCGGCAGTATTATTCTTTCCGATCAGATGAAGTACACAAGCTACGGTATCCTGACCCTCTATTCCCCGAAGATAAAGTATTCCGCCAATATCATGCAGCTTGACGTGAACAAGTACTTTTACTTTCACCAGGGGGAAGCCCGGCTCTTTAAAATAGTGTCCCTCTCCCTGGTGGAAGGGCTTATGGTCAACGCGCCGCTGGAACTGCGTTTCCTTAACCCCCTGGCGATATACCACAGTTTTGCCGCTTATTCGGAATACGGAGACTACCAGGACGATCTTCCCCCGGGTGAGGATTTCGACAGCGGCGATTCCCGGATAGCTTCCTTTTTCGGGATGAAGCTGGAAGTCCGGCCGGTAAAAAACCTGCGGTTTTACGCCCTCTGGGCCCTGAACGAACTCCAGACCGCCGGGGAAAAGCGGGACAATCCGGACGCCTTGAAACCCGACTCCATGGCCCTCCAGGGGGGCTTTGAGGTAATCTTCCCTGCCGGGGCCGCTTACTGGTCTTTCGGGCTGGAGGGAGTGTACACCTTCCCCTACGTCTACGTGCTGCGGGGCAAGACCTGGTCTTTCTACAAACCGGGCACCTCCCAGGCGGGGGAGAACGTGCGTTTCTGGACCGGAACCCCCTTCGGCCCGGATACCGCGGCGGGGGCACTGTGGGCGGGCTACCACGCCTCCGCTTGGTCCCTCTCGGGAACCCTGGTATTTGCCGCCCAGGGGGAACGGTCGGGGCTTGATATTTTCGACGGCAACGACTACCACCCCTGGAGAACCTGGAAAAGGCTGTCAAAGGCCGGCGATCCGGAGGCCCTGGACGCGGCCCTGGAAGAAACCGCTCTGGTATCCCCCTCGGGCCTCCCCTCCCTGGTCTGGCAGTTCGGCTTCTCCCTGAAATGGTCCCCCCGCAAATGGCTCAGCCTCTCCCTGGAACCGGCCTATACAGTGGTAAATAACTACGGCCACGTCAAAGGCAATACAGAGCAGGGCTTTGAGACCGCCCTGTCGATCCGCTATACCCCCTGGCCTTTCAGATAATAGAGTTGTTCAGAAACTGAAGTTTCTGAACAACATCCGCTTAAAAACGGCAAAACGTGGAGCGTTTTGCGAGACTTGGCGGCTAAAGTCCAACGGACTTTAGCCTGCAACAACCAACCGGGTTGTTAAACAAGTCCAATTTCCCAAAACGGAGTGTTTATGAAAAAAGCAGTGATGCTGTTGATGCTATGTGTAGTTTTTGTGTGCGCCGGCGGGCTCTTTGCCCTTCCGGCCCAGAAGATCCTCTACCCCGGCGACTGGGCTTACGATGCCCTGGAAATCCTTTCCATGGAACAGAGGCTTGTTTTTCTTACCGGATCTTCCCTGACCGTAATCCAGGCGGAAAGGATGCTGGAGGATATGGACGACCAGGAGCTTTCCCCGGCGGGGAAGATACTCTACGACCGGCTCCGCGCCTATCTGGGCAAGGCCCCGCTGGTATCCCGCTTTTCCGGGCTGTTCAACTTTGATATTGCCCCGGCCCTTCAGCCGGAGCTTTACTACAAAAGCAGCGGGGATCTCCCCTGGATATACGGACGGAACGACAGGCAGCCTTTTGCCAGTTTTCCCCTTGGGTTTTCGATTTCTTCCTACGTTGCCATGGAGTCGGATCTGTACTTGGGGGAAAACCGCCGGCTTTCCGACGCCGGGGACAACTACTTCAACTTTCCCTTCGACAAGGGCATAGGCGGGGTGCAGCCCATAGACACCAACATGCCCAAGCGGGCTTACCTGAGCATGGGTTTCCCCTTCGGGCAGGGTTTCGGACTCAATTTTAAAATAGGGCTGGGGGACGAGATCCTGGG
>JAISWN010000238.1 GCA_031271075.1 Treponema sp. | reverse complement strand
CAGATATTTGATACGCTCGTTCCCGTCAACGGCAACACTTTTGCTGTCAGAAATATCACCAAGGACAAGGAAAGCATTGCCGCTTAATTACTGTAAATAATTATGCTCGTTAGTATAATATCAGAAACAGATAAAAGGTTTGTGGAATTTACTGTGGAATTTACGATGTTGTTCAGTCTGTCGATAACACAACCAACCTGGCAGCTATGGATTAGGAAGATTTTGAACGTAACTACTCAGGGCTCACAACCTTAACCTGACAAAGCTCTCAAGGCGGCGAAAACATTCTGCGAACTTTTGATAGCCGTACCGATATTACCGTGTCCTTTGTAACCGGCCGGTATCCACGGAAGGCGCTGAGGCATATCCGGGAAGTATACGGATACGGGATTGAGGAAAGGGGACCGGGGATTTAATATATCACAGGGGATGGTACTATCCATGTGTACACTATCCAGGTGTACTATCCCAGGGTCTTAAGAATTAAGCCCCTGGCTGCGAAGCCTATGAGTATCCTTTACAAATATAAAGGAACTGCTGAAATCCCCGGCCATAACTTGCGTTACCGGCACACCGGCGTTGCCATGTTCCCCCGATCACAGCTTCCCCGAGCGCTTTACCTCCAGGTAACGGTTCACCAGGGCGGAGGAGAAATTCTCCGCGCCGGTTTCCAGGGTAAGGAGCCCCAAATGCTCCCAGCTCCGGTAGAGCCGCCTGCGGGAGGCCAGGTACGAGAAGGCCGCGGCGGTTTCCAGGGTGTCGGCCTTTCCCGGCCCGCCGTGGGCGAGGGCTTCCGCAAGGCTTTCGGCCACGCTTTCCCTAAAACTTACCAGGAGCAGGAGGTGCCGCCGTCTGAGGCGGGGGAGTATCCAGGAGAGGGATTCGCCGTCCTCCTCCCGGAAGTTGCTGATCAGGATGATGAAGGTACGGCGGTGGAGGCGGGCCAGGGCGTTTTCCAGGGCGGAAAAGGGGGAGGAGGGGACGGGACCGCACTCCAGGTCGTAGAGCCGGTTCATCAGGGTGGTGAAAGCCCCGAGGCCTTTGCGCGGGGGAACCCAGCGTTCCTGGGCGCCGAAGCTCATGGCCGCCGCGGCGTCCCCGTGTTTCAGGGCTGTGTAGGCCAGGAGAAGGGCGCCGTAGAGGGCGCTGTCAAACTGGGATCGGTAAAGCCGGTAGCCCGTGTCCAGGATGCAGAGGACCTGCTGATCCTGTTCCTCCTGGTACTCCCGGACCACGTACTTCCACGCGCCGCCGGGCCCCAGGCGGCGGGCGGTGGCCCGCCAGTCGATGTTCCGTACCGGGTCTCCCTCCTCAAAGTCCCGGAGGCCGCGGAACTCCATCCCCTGTCCCCGCCGCCGTATCTCCCGCTGGCCCTGCCGATCCCTTAAGCCCCCCAGGGCCTCTCCCGAACCCAGGCGTTTAAAGTTGGGGAATGTCCGCCCCCGGCTGGCGCAGGGGTAAAAGATCCGGCGCCGCCAGAAACGGAGGGGGGAACTGAAAAGAAATTCCATGCCCGGAAAGACCCAGGGGCCCCGATCCCGGGGGCTAAGGGTATACTCAAACAGAGCCAGGGGGCGCCCCCCGCCACCTTTGAAGCTTTCCCGCTTAATGGGCGCGGGGAAGACCCGGCAGTCCATCAGGGGCGGGTAAATGTCGAAGAGCAGTATCCGGGGGGAAAGGAAAAGCCCCTTCTCCCGCCAAAGGCTGATCCGCACGGCGGCCGTCTCTCCCTGGGCCAGGGCCGGGGGCAGTTCCCGCCGGGCGGAGAGGGGGGAACAGAAGAAGCGCAGCAGTACCGCGTCGGCGACGATGAAGGGCAGGAGACAGAGGGCCCAGAGGAGCCAGATGAGGGAGAAAAGACCGGAGAAAAAGGCCGCCGCCCCCAGGAAAAGCCAGAGGAGGGCCGCGATAAAAAGCCCCCTGCCGGGTTTCATATCCAACAGGCTCATAGGCGGGGGGCTTCCGTTTTGGCCACGAGACCCTCCACGATCCGGTTCCCGTTGATCCCCTCAAGCTCGCTCTCCGCCGAAAGGGTCAGCCGGTGGGCAAGAACCGGGACGGCAAGGCTGTTCACGTCGTCGGGAATGACAAAATCCCTGCCCTCCATCAGTGCCCGTACCCTGGCGCAGCGGATCAGGGCAAGGCTGCCCCGGGGGCCGGCCCCGGACTCTATGGCAGGATTCTCCCTGGTGGCGGAAACCAGACGCACCGCGTAATCCACGATCAGGGGATCGAGCCGGAGGGAGGCGGCCAGATCCCGGATGCCGGCGAAACCCTCCCTGTCCAGGACGCTGTTCACCCCGGCTACCGACAGCACCGCCCCGGTTCCCCCGGACAGCACCTGGCTAACCAGGGCCCGTTCCTCCTCCGGCCGGGGGTAGGAGGCGATGATCTTCATCAGAAAGCGATCCTTCTGGGCGTCCGGAAGGGGATAGGTTCCCTCGTGTTCAAAAGGGTTCTGGGTGGCCAGGACCATAAAGGGCTCCGGCAGGGGATGGCTTTCCCCGTCAAGGCTTACCTGGAATTCCTGCATGGCCTCGAAAAGCGCCGCCTGGGTCTTCGCCGGGGCGCGGTTGATCTCGTCGGCAATGAAAAGATTGGTGAACACCGGGCCTTTCCGGGTACTGAAAACTCCGGTACGGGTGTCCAGCATCACGCTGCCGGTAATATCGCTGGGCATCAGATCCGGGGTGAACTGAACCCGCTTTGAGTCGCCGCCTATGGCCCGGGCCAGGGAGCGAACCAGGAGGGTCTTACCCAGGCCGGGAACCCCCTCAACCAGAAGATGGCCCCCGGCAAAGAGGGCGATAAGGGCGTGATCCACCAGCCCTGCCTGCCCGATAAAGGCCCGGCCAATCTCCGCCTTTACCGCCCCCAGAGCCAGGGCCGCGGTTTCAACCGTATAACCACTCATAAACGCTCCAAAATCTCCATAAGGGACTCCAGTTGCCGGACCGCCTCACGGTAACCGGGCTTTTTCCGGGATGCCAGAACCGCCTTTACCGGCGCCAGCAGTTCCGCCGTATCCTGGTTCCGGATCCTGCCCCGGTATTCTATCTCCCGGACGTATGCTTCCAGATACGCCCCCAGGGAACGGTGCTTTTTAAGGAACCGCGCCTCCGCCCGGAAACGTTCCCGGATAGACCGGGGGCCTTCCGGTTCTTCCTGCCGGGGAATGCCAAACGAGGGGATCAGCATCCAGAAGCCGGTGAGGATAAGAACCAGCGCCGCCACCAGGGGGGGAAGGAGGTTCCCCCGCTCCAGGAGCCTTCCGGTAAGGCTCTTTACCGGCCTGTCGTCCCGGATAAAGAGAATCTCCGGCCGTTCCGCCGGGCTCTTTCCCGCGGTAAGATCCCAGGCCAGCCGGGCGTTGGCCTCTCCCTCCAGATTGCTATTATACATAAAAAGGGGAAGACCCATCACCGTGAGGGAGCCCTTTCCCAGGGGAAGATCGGCGATCCGGCCCAGCCCTTCCCGGTCCCTTATGAAGGCCGGTAGGGCGGCTGGGCTTTCCCCCGCGAGCCTTTCCCCGGAGGGGCCGAAACGGAAGCGCCAGTGAAACAGGGGTTCAGGGGTTTCCCCCCTTTCGTCCGGGACGCCGGCTTCCCCCCCATCCTCCCCCGGATCGGGCAGGTTCATCTCGTCCTCCACCCGGATCCCCAGGCCGTCGAGAAAGCCCAGGAGATCCCCGTCAGGTTCCCCATCCCAGGAGGAGTTCAGGGAGAGGATCAGGGCGCCCCCCTCCCGCAGCCAGGGGAGCAGATCCTCCGCACCCTCCCAGTAAAGGAGGGAGGACTCAAGGAACACGACCCCCTCCCTCCCGCTCAGTTTCCGGATAAAGCCGGCCGGATCGCAGGGGCCCTCATGCTCCGAGCGAACCGGATACCCCGCCGAACCGAGCCATCTTTCCAGGGCATAGAAAGGATTCGCCCGGACTTCCCGGGAGACCGGGGTATACCTGGGCCGGGGGTACAGTTCCAACTGGCTTACCCCAAGGAGGACGAGGAGCCCCACCGCGGAGATGATGATGCCGATAAGGGCCCGGTATCTGCTCATGGGAGACCCCGATCCTCCGGGGTTCCGCAGAGATCCCCTATCCAGGCCAGGGCCCGCTCAAAGGCTCCTTCCGGGGGGATCCTTCCCCCGTAGGCCAAGGCCACCCAGTTGGCGATAAGTTCCGCGAAACTTCCGCAGGCCGCCGAACCCGGCCCCTCCGCTTGAGCCGGATCTGCCTGATCTGGATGAACCCTCTCAACCTGTTGAACTGCCCGCCGGGCCGTTTGTGCAGGCCGGGCAGGGGCGAGGCCGCGAACCAGGGCAAGGCAGCGGTACTCGGTAGCCCCGGCGGGAAAATTTACCTGCCGGTACCGCGACCAGGCGGCAAGGGAAGCGGCAAAACACCGGGCCCAGGCTTCCCGGATCCTTCCCGTCCGGTGGAGATCCCGGGCCTCGGCAAGAAGCTCCTCCGGGGTTTTTGGCTCCTCCCCCGGCAGGGCGCCGGCCTTCCCCCGGTCAACCCGCCCGTTTCCGGGTTCCCTCATGCGGTAGAAGTACAGGGCGCAGAAGATCCCCAGGGCCAGGAAGCTCAGAACCAGCAGGGTCCGGAGAACCAGGGCGAAGATCCGCTGAATAGCCGGGAACCAGGGGGCAAGGTTAAAAGATAGAGATTCCGTCTTTTCCCGGTTGCGGAAGCGGATACCCCAGCCCTCCCTTTCGCCGCCGAACTCAGGCGAAGCCAGGATACCCTGAAGCCTTTCCAGAGGCAATTCGCCGGGCAGTTCGCCAAGCGATCCGCCAGGCGCTTCTCCCCCGGCCTCGGAAAAGACCGCCGGGGCCGGCGGGGCCTCCTGGGCCAGGGCCGGGGGGGAAAGGGCCGCGAGAAGGCAGATTGCCAGCGTCAGGCCGCCGGCTGCCCGGGGCCAGGGGGAATTTTCCCGCCTCCCCCGCCTGAAGCCGCGGAAGAGGAGTTCCAGATCCCAGCCTTCAAGCTCCACCCGGCTGTTTATATAAAGGCTGAAACCCATGCACACGTACAAACTTTCCGTGAATATGCCGTTGACGCACCAGGCGGTGTAGAAAAAGATCTCTTTGCCCGAAAAAAAATCGCCTGGGGAATCAATAAAGCCGGGCTGGATCATGGTAAGGCTTATCAGGGCAAAGAGGATCTCCCCTCCCAGGAGGATCGCCTCAAGGACAAGGCTCCAGAGGCTGAGAAAGACACAGAAATCGATCCCCCCGCCGGAAAGGGCCTTCTTCCGCCGCCTCGTCCGGGCGGGGCTGAGCCGCTCAAGCGTCCTCACCGGGGTCATGGCGGGCCGCCAGGGGCTGAAACGCCGCCAGAGCAGATCCCCCGCCAGGCCCCGGAACAGGTTCGGTAAAAGCCCCCGGAGCAGACCCCGGGCGGGGGAGTTGAAAAAGCGGGCCGAAACCACCTGCAAGACCAGGCGATCAAAAAACGGCCGCAGGTACCACAGGATAAACCAGGACAGGGGCCAAAGATGATCCGGCAGGAGGCGGAGGGAAAAGGCGCATACCCAGACGGGCAGGGCGAAGAAGGGGAGGAAGTAGAGAAGATCCTTGCGCCAGAGGAGGATCCCCGCGTCAGCCGCCTCCCAGACGCTCCGCCGTCTGAGGGCCAGGGCGCCGTCAAAGGGAAGATCCATCAATCAGCGCCCCCGGCGGCGGGAAGAGCCGGCAAAGAGGAAGTAGAGGATCAAGAGAACCCAGAGCCCGATCCCCACGCCGTAACGCAGCCGGAGGGGAAGGGTAAACCGGGAAGACCAGAAAGCTTCTATGCCGGCGGCGATCACCAGGAGCAGGGCCGCGCCGGCAATCAGGGGAAGCGCCTCCCTTCCCGCCTCCCTCATGGACGCGGCCCGGGTGAGCCCACGGGTAACGAAGAAACGGTAACCCAGGATCAGCCCCCCCTGGGCGGAAAAGACGATGGCCGTAAGCTCCAGGCTGCTGTGGCCGATGATGAAGGAGAAGAAGGGGGAGCCAAAACCCTTGTTGATGATATGGGCCGCCGAAACCCCCAGGATAAGGCCGTTGAGGGCAAGGAAGAAAAGGCTCCCCACGCCGCAGAGGATCCCTCCCGCAAAGGTTCTAAAGGCAATAGAGATATTGTTGTAGATGTAGAAGCCGAACATATCCGCGTCGGAGGAAACATCCCGGGGTTCAAGGAAATGGGGGCTTGAGGGATCGTACATCATCTCCAGGTTGATCGCCTGGCCGGGGGGGATGAATTGGTAAACCATATCGGGAAAACGCAGGCAGAGGTAGCCGAAGAAAAAAGCGAGGCCGTAGAAAACAAGGAAAGCCGCGCCGATACCCCGCCACTGGGCGCGGACCTTTTGGGGGAAGGTCCCGAGCAGGAAGCGGGCCAGGGGTTTCAGGGAAAAGCTCCGCTGTCCGTAGAGAAGCTGGTTTCCCTCAAGAACCAGCCGGTTGAGCCGTTCAATAAGGGCGGGATCGAAGCCGTGGGCCCGGGCGGTGTTGAGATCCTGGGCGACTTCCCGGAAGCCCCGGGGAAACCAGCCGGCCCTGGCCCGGAGCCCTGCCTTTCCGCCGTTCAGGATACCCTCGAATTCCCGCCAGAACCCCTCCCGGCGGCGGGTAAAGCTTTCTTCGGTCATGAGCTTTTTCCCGGCGGAAGGGCGGCAAGGCCCAGGAGGTATTCGGCCGGCGAATCTTCCCGGTCCCAGGTTTCCGTTCCTTTCAGGGCGGCCGCGTAAGGCCGGGCAATCTCACCGGCCCTGACTTTCCCTAAAAGGGGATAACGCTGGGCAAACAGGCGGAGCCCCCGCTTTTCCTCCCCTCTCAGCGCCGGCAGGGGGGCGGGAACAGGAAAAGCCGGGTATTCTGTTTTAGGAAAACCGCCGGAAAGCCGCGGGGAGGCCAGGGACTGGGATGTATACACCACCAGGGTATCCGCCACCCAGTCCCCCAGCCGCCTGAAACCCCGGCTCCCGGACATAGACACCAGGGCTATAGGGTACAGAAAGAGAAAGGTATCGGCAAAACGCAGCAGGTTCCGCAGGAAAGAGGCCCCGGGGTTTACCGGCATGCCGCCGCTCCGCACCACCCGCAGCCCCATGATCCGCTTTCCCGGACTCTGGCCCCGGCAGAGGAGTTCCCAGGCCGCGTGGTAAAACCAGTCCAGGCAAAAAATCAGGATAAGCAGGATCCACACCCCGCCCCGGCTGCCCAAAGTGTCCGAAACAAGCGTCAGGGCGATCATCAGCGTCCCCTGGATCATCTGATCGATACCCCAGGCGCAGCTCCTTATCAGAGGCCCGGCGGGAAAAAGGACGAATTCAACCCCCTCGGGAGTCTCCACCCCCAGAGACGAATCGGCGTACACCGGCTCTTACCCTATAGCCGAGAAAACCGCCGCCACCGTTACGCCGATCAGGGCAAGGGGAATAATGGCAAGGTACACAATTGCCAGGATCCCGAGGAATTTCCACAGGGATCGGTTGTTTTTAAAGGCCTCTTCCAGATCCTTCTCCGAGTTACTCAGGGTGTAGTGGCGTATCTTTGAGCCGAAACCGTAACAGAATTTGGCGGGGAAAAAAGACAAAAGGCCCAGCACAATGTTCAAGACACCCATAAAACTAGCCCCCAGTATGCCGCCGAATTCCCCCGCCAGGTCTGAAATCAGAACCGCAAGAAAAGTAAAGACAAGCCCTCCCAGGGCTATTAAGCCGCTGCCGATAAAACCGAGGATCCCGATAAAACGGAGCCAGGGGGAGGCTTCCCGGAGATAGCGGACCATGATCCCGGTTAAAACACCCACCCCGGAGCCGTCCTGGGTGGCGCTTACTTCCGTTCCCGGGCTCCGCCAGGGGTTAGTGGTATCAGACATGAATTTCTCCTTTTGGAAACAGCATAGCCCGCCGCAAACAACAAAACATCCGCCATAAGCTTTGAAACCGCCTTATCATACTACCAATCCCGGTTCCTGAAAATCCCCATTTTTTCTTTAAAAGAGATAAGGGATATGGGGCTGGTTTACCGGAGGGCTTCGGATAGATGGCTTCGGATAGTTCGGACGGAATATCCCTCGATATGGGTCACAAAACAGGTAGTTTCCGAGGATTTTCAGCGATATTTGCCTAAGCGATATTTGCCTAAATTGAAACGTTTGAGGGTTCGGCAATATTATTGTGTCCATGCGTACCGATGCTTTTCTCTATCAAAGCTGCCTAAAATATTGCGACTCACAAGAAAGTAAATAGTCTATTAGAAATTGGATGTTTTTATATCACATTGGATTTTTGTTGGCAGATTCAGATGACAGTAGATTCAGATGACGATGAGAATTATGAGATGATAATTATGAGCGCTATTCTTTTGATCAATCAGATTTATTCGTGCCCAGGGGTCGGGCTTGCTCCGCAAGTCCGCTTAATACCCAAGAACCCGCTTGCGCGGGGGGAACTTCAGGGCGGTTAAAAAGGTGTTTTTTAAGCGGTTGTTGGCGAACCTTTGGTTCGACAGAAACTGAAGTTTCCGAACAACTCTATTAAAATGTGAACAGGCTCTGGGTGGCCGCCGGGCTACCAGCCCAGTATCCGTTCCCGGTGGGTTCTGCCTATCCGTAAAAGGGCGTCCCGGATCTTTTCTCCGGGCCGGATCTCCTGGCGCAGGTTTATGGTGAACTGGTTCATGGAAAAGTGGCGGTAGAGGAAGATGGATTCCCTCAGCGCGGCCTTGCCCTTTCCTGAGTAGATCCGGGCCAGGCTTTCCGTGTAGGCCGCGAAAATCCCGCCCCGCCGCATCTCCGAATACCCGGTGATCCATACCGGCGCGGGGGCAAGGGCGCGGTGAAATTCCAGGAGCAGGGCGGCCATGATCCGCTGGCTTGCGGCAACCAGATCGGCAATTTCGGGGCCTCCCCTGCGGCAGAGCTCGGCCAGATCCGCGGTTCGGGGGGTGTGGACAGGGGTCTTGTTCAGGATCACCACGTTCCGGCGGAAATCTATCCCCAACTCCGGCGTGTTCCGGAAGAAGCCTTCGGCGATTTTGCC
>JAISWN010000210.1 GCA_031271075.1 Treponema sp. | reverse complement strand
GGGATCCCCGAGGAGAACCTTTCCAAGATCTTCGATCCCTATTTTACCACCCGGGATACGGGGCTGGGCCTGGGACTTACCCTGGTGTTCAAGATTATCCGGGAGCACCGGGGGGAGATCGCCGTAAAATCCCGGGAAGGGGAGGGCTCCTGCTTTACCATCAGCCTCCCCATCCCCCAGAAGGAGCGGCGGCTTATCGGCTTCGAGGGTTCCGGGAAGGATGTCGCCGGAAAGGAGGGTTCCGGGAAGGATGGAGCCGGGAAGGAAGGCTTCGGGAAGGATGGCGCCGGTAACGGGGCGGCTTCTTTGGACGGCGGCCGGGCCGGGGAGGAAGGGCGGTGAAATTCAGACTCCTCGTGGTAGACGATGAAAAGAACATTCGGGAAGGCCTCGCCGTCTCCCTGGAAATGGACGGTTACGATGTGGTTACCGCCGCGGATGGGAAGGAAGGGCTCCGGCGTTTCGGCAGGGGGGACATCGATCTGGTGATAACCGACCTCCGGATGCCCGGCCTTTCCGGGGAAGAACTGCTGCGGCATATCGGCGCGGAAAGCCCCGGCGTTCCGGTGATCGTCCTTACGGGCCACGGCACGGTGGAAAACGCCGTGGAGGCCATGCGCCAGGGGGCCTGGGATTTCCTTACCAAGCCGGTCAACCTGGATCACCTGGGGCAGTTGGTCAAACGGGCCCTGGCGAACCGGGAATTGGCGCTTAAACACCGGGAGATGGAGGAGGAGCTTGAGCGCCGGAAGCAGTTTGAAACGATTATCGGCACCAGCGCCCCCATGCGCCGGATCTTCGACACCATCGACCGGGCAGCGCCCTCCAAAGCCTCCATCCTCATCACCGGAGAAAGCGGGGTGGGGAAGGAACTGGTGGCAGACGCCATCCACCGGCTTTCCCCCCGGAAGGGGAAGCCCCTGATCAAGGTGCACTGCGCGGCCCTGGCGGCCGGCCTTTTGGAAAGCGAACTCTTCGGCCACGAGAAGGGGGCTTTTACCGGGGCAGTGTCCCGGGTAAGGGGCCGTTTTGAGCTCGCCAACGAGGGAACCCTGTTTCTTGATGAGATAGGCGAAATCGATCAGAACATTCAGATAAAACTTCTGCGGGTTCTGCAGGAAAAGAAATTCGAGCGCCTTGGGGGGGAGGAGACCATCGAAACCGATGTGCGTATCGTGGCGGCCACCAACCGGAACCTGAAGGAAGAGATCGAGAAGGGGAATTTCCGGGAGGATCTCTACTTCCGGCTGAATGTGGTAAACATCCACGTTCCCCCCCTGCGGGACCGGAAGGACGACATTCCCCTGCTCATCGCCGTTTTCCTTAAGGAATTTGCCGATGAGAACAGTAAAACGGTGGAAGGCATCGATGAAAAGGCCCGGGCGGCCCTCTACGCCTACGACTGGCCCGGCAACGTAAGGGAGCTGAGGAACTGCGTGGAAAGCGCGGTGGTTATGAGCCGGGGATCCATCATCACCGAGGACGACCTCCCCCCCACCTTGCGGCAACGGAGCGACGAAGGCTGGATACGGATCCCCCTGGGAAGCAGCCTGGAAGAATCGGAGAAGATGATCATCCGGGATACCCTTTCCGCCTGCAAGGGGAACAAAAGTAAAACCGCGGACGTTCTCGGTATCGGCCGCAAGACTCTTCACCGCAAGCTGGCCGAATGGGGGGAAAATGGCCCGGCGGAGGACGCTTAGGACCTTTAATAACCACTTTAATAAGCAGCCGGGTTATCGAACAAGTCCATAGAAGGTGGGTATAGTATTATTATGAGAGCGATAAAATGTTCCCTTTGGTTGTTTGCGGCGGGTATTCTATCTTTTACCCTTGTTCTATCCTGCGGAAGCCAGAAACCCGCCCTTTCGCCTTACTCAAGGGAGGCGGCCCCGGTGCGGACTTTCCCGCTCCCCGCTTCCCCTCCGGCCGATCCCTATACCGGGAACGGCGTCCCGCTTGACCAGGCCTTGTCGGACATTGCGGCGTATTACAGGGAAAACCTGCCCGCGGACGACAAGATCGCCCTTCTCCCTTTTGAATCGGAAGCGCGGCTGCTCTCCGATTATATTTTTGAGGAACTCTGGATTCATTTTGAGGACAGCCGTTCTTTTGTCCTTGTTGACCGGCAAAATCTGATACTTATAAAAAAAGAACTGGAATACCAGGCTTCCGGCATGGTCAGCGACGAGTCGGCGCAGTCAATCGGGAACCAGTTCGGGCCGCGGATATTGGTGTACGGCAGAATCACCCCTCTGGGCGGGGAATACCGGCTGGTTGTCCACGCCACCGATGTGGAGCGGGCGGTTACCAGCATGCGATCGGCGGTGGTGATCCCTGACCGGCGTTTTGCCGCGCTGCTGGAAGCGCCTCAAGGCGGCGCGGCGGGCCTGGGTATGGCAAACGCCCTCTACTCCGGAGAAAGCAACCCATGGCGCTTCACTGTGCAGACAGACAGGGCCGGCGGCGATTATCACGACGGCGATTATATGACGCTCCGTTTATATTCTGAAAAGGACGCCTGGTTCAAGATTACCCATATCGACGTAAACGGCAGTGCGCAGGTAATTTACCCCCTTTCGTCCCGGGACAATAACTTTATCAGAGCCGGGGAGACCCGGCAAATTCCCGATAATACGCGGTTCAGAATGACCAGGCCCTATGGGGAGGAAATGATACTGGTTGGCGCGTATGAAAAGCCCTTTGTTATCCCTCCGAATTCAGCCGCGCCGCTGTCAAACAACGGCCTTGTACGAGGTATCACCGTTGAGACTGAAGATACGGCCCTTATGCGCCCCCTTGCCACGGCGAAATTCACTTACCGGATTGGGCCGTGAATCCTGGATTGTAAATCCTGGGCAAACCCGGAAAAGGAAGGAGTTCAAGATGAATAGGATTGGATTGGTCTGGCTGTTCCTGGTGTTGTCGGTTTTTTCTATCGCCGCCCAGCAGAAATACGCCCTGGTTATCGGGAACGGCGCCTACCGGAACCTGGGCCGCCTGAAGAACCCCGTGAATGACGCGAACGATATGACGGCGGCCCTGCGGGGTCTGGGCTTTACGGTTGACACGCTGACCGACGCCGGGCGGGTGCAGATGGAAGACGCCGTTGAACGCTTTAAAAACCGGCTTTCCGTATCGAAAAACAGCTACGGCTTTCTCTTTTACGCCGGGCACGGGGTGCAGTCGCGCGGGATAAACTACCTGATTCCGGTGGACGCCGACATCAGGAGCGAATCCTACCTGGGCGACCGCGCCGTATCCGTTCAGGCCATGCTTGACGAGATAAACCGGGCGGGTAACGGGTTGAACATCGTGGTGCTTGACGCCTGCCGGGACAACCCCTTTGGCTGGGCCCGGAGCGGGAGCCGGGGCCTCCAGGTGGTGGGCAGCCAGCCCGCCGACAGCATCATCGTCTACGCCACCAGCGCCGGGGCGACAGCCGCAGACGGCGAGGGCCGCAACGGGATATTTACCGGGGAACTTCTCAAGAACCTGAAAACCCCCGGCATCGACGTGAACGAGGTCTTTCGCAGGACCGGCGGAGACGTGGCGCGGGTGTCCGGCGGCATGCAGCGCCCCGCCGTGTACAACCAGTTTTACGGCCTGGCCTATCTTGGTTCCCAGTCCGCCGCGCAGACGGCGCAGCCCGCCGCGCGGACGGTACAGCCCGCCCCCGCCCCGTCCGTTACCCCCGCGGCGCAACCCGCGCGGCGGAATGTTCCCCAGGACCTGGCGGACGTGTTCGGCGCGAGGGGCGTAACGGCGGCCTTCAACGCCGTCCACGACTTTTTGCAAACCTGCAACAGCGGAAACGCCCAGGGCAGAAAGGAGCGGATAACGCGGCGGATAAGGCTCGGCGACTGGATAGACCTGCCCCGTCTTACCGTGCAGGGCGATGTCGGGGGCGGGGCCATCAATACCGACAATGTTGACCTAGGCAAGAACGGAAAACTGCTGCGCCTTATCGTGGTGGGCATAGACAGCTTTGCCGCGACCAACCGGGACGCCCCGGCCCATGTCGTGTTCCAGTTCCAGAATGTCCCCGGCAGCCGCCGGATGAACACTTCCTACACCAACGCGGGGGGCTACAAGGCGAGCGAGATGCGCCGATACCTGACCGCCAGCTTCCTGCGGGGGCTTCTGACCGCCGGCGTGCCGGAGGGTGTATTGTACGCGCCCACCCGGTATATCGCCAACGGCGGGCCGGGGGCGACCGCCGCGGATGCGCTGGCGGACCGGCTCTGGCTGCCCACGGAACGGGAGTTGTTTGGAGCGAATAAGTCCTCAAATAGAACATGGGAGACGGCGGCAAACCAGACCCGGCTTGAATACTACGAGAACAACAGCCGGCGGATAAAATACAACGCGGAAGGAAGTGAGTGGTGGTGGGAGGCTTCTCCGGACTCTGGCTCTGCCCAATATTTCTGTGGTGTGAACATCTATGGTGCTGCCTTCACTAGCTTTGCCGACTCCGTGAATGGCTTCGCCCCCGCTTTCTGTGTCCGGTAGGACACGAAGAATCCGGCCTGCTGTGCCGGCGCAGGGGGATTTCCCTAACAACCGCTAATGTATAAAGGAGGCGGAAAGATGGATATTCGGCATTACGTTTTCAGCAAAGATGTTTCTTACCAGGATCTGGGGAACGGGGTCAAACGGCGGGTCCTGGCCTGGCACGACAATCTGATGATCGTGGAACACGAGTTCGACCAGGGAGCGGTAGGCACCCCCCACCGGCATCCCCACGAGCAGATAACCTACGTGCTGGAAGGGGAGTTTGATTTTACCATCGCCGGGGAGACAAAGCGGGTGGCCGCCGGGGACTCAATGTACAAGGAACCCGATGTGCTGCACGGCGCGGTCTGCGTTAAAAAGGGGAAGCTCCTGGACATCTTTACCCCCTGCCGGAAAGATTTTCTGTAGCCGCTTTACAAGGTGTCAATACACCGCCTTTCCGCGGAAAATTGTTTTATTGCTGTGGATAGGGGGGTGTTCCTGTATTTCAAAATACTCCCCGTCAAAGGTAAGCCGCGCGCCTATGCCGCGGGAACTTTCCCTGGTAAAGGGCGCGAAGCTCCATTCAACGGCGGTTTGTTCAAAGCCGCCGGCCTTTACCGTGGAATTGATATACACGACGCAGTCAATGGTTAGGGGAAGTTCGCCGGGGCTTTTGCCCTTCCGGGCGTATATGGTTTTGGCGCTTTTTTCCGGGTCGATAAACAGCGTGAAAGACGGGGACGGGCCGGCGGTAAGATTCCAGCCGAAGGCATGGTTTCCGGTTTCAAGGGGCGTAAAAGTCAAAACCGCGGGCAGATCTTCCGTCAGGTATAACTGGGGTGAAAAAAACAAGCCCCGCATTTTACGCGGAAAGCCCGCTATATCCCAATAGGCGGCGATCTCTTCCGAATACCAGGGGGGAAGCGAAACGATTCTTCCCTCCTTTGGAAGCTGTTTTGCCAGTTCGGCGTAACAGGCGATCCGCAGATCCAGCAGGTCGATACTCTTTTGATTTACCCATTTCTGAACATCCGAGAGCCGGCGGGTATAGGCGCTGTTCAGCAGCACGATTCTCGCGCCGAACCGGGTCATGGTGCGGATCTTGGGAACATCAATAAATCGCAGGAGGCTCAGGCGGGCGATTCCGTCCAGGGGCAGATAGCCAAAATCCACGCTAAATCCCAGGAGTTTAAGCCGTTCCGCCTCGCTTATCTCCGCCTTAAACCGCTCCCGCAGGCCCTTGTTCAGTTCAATTTTAGCCTTTATCCCCTCCGGCGTAAGAAACTGGTTTTCCACGGTCAACTCCGGGGAGTTGTACTTTGCCGCCGCTTCAGAATAATCAAGGTACCAGGTATCCTCAAATTCCGTAAAGTCATCCGGAATGGTTCCATCGGTAAGAAAAATAACCTGATCCGTAACAACGCTGTTCTGCAATAAACAAAAGTTGTTCTTTGCCGCCAGGCTGAACTGAAAAAGTTTCTTGTCATGCCTGCCAAACTGTTCCTGAATAAAGGCGGCAAAGCTTTCAGAAAGCCCGGCCAGGGCGTTCTCATCAAGGAAGATTGTTACCAAAAACATTTTCGGCGGCCCGTTTCTTCCCGGTAAAAAATTGCGTTTTTGATAAGTCCACAGTTCTACCGGGTAAAGGGTCAGGCCGCATGTTTCATCCCCCCTGGTTACGCGCAGTTTACAACTGCCTTCCAGTATGTTGAAATTGGGTATTTCATACACCACCTCATGCTCTTTCTCAGCGCCCTTCCACCGAAAACCACGGAAGGCGCGGTCAAGGGTTTCCCCCCGCCCGCCGGTGTTTCCGGTGTTTTGCAGTAGGGAAGCGGGGGGCAGGTAAAGGGGAAGCTCCTTGAATGTCCAGGTTCCGTCGAAAATCGCCTTGTACCAGTAGCCGGTTTCCCCTTCTTCGTTCAATCCCGCTACGCGCAGTTCCCGCGCGCCGTTACCCCACCCGTTCTGTAGTATCGTGATATGCCGGGATATGGCGGCCTTTCCCCGCAGGGGGATGGAGGGCTGGGCGCGCCAGTCCTCGGCGGGCAGGCCCCATTCGGTAAGATTGGAAAAATAATTGGTTCCGGGAATATCGGATTTGTACGGAATATAGGTGTACTTAAAAAGCATGGGATCGCAGCCGATAATATCAAAATCGGCGATACGGGTATACATTTCCCCCGCGTCGTTCATTACAAACATGGTGGAGGCGCTGGCGGAAAAGGCAAGGGCCTTGAACGCGCCCCGTTCAGGGCCGATATAATTTCTGCTGAAGTCGCTGCGCAGGCCCGTATCGGCGTAAACTATTTCCTGCCCGTCCTCCAGCAGCACATAGGTGGTGGCGATCTCCTGGGTGCCGTTGTGGTGCTGGTTGCCGAAGGGGTCTTCGTAATACAGCGCGTGGCTGTTCCTTTTTCCCAGGGCCCAGGCGGTGTTTTTCGCGGTACGCTTGTTAAGAAAAAGCTGTTCTTCTATCGGCCAGCCCTGGCGGTCAAACCACACCTTGCTTTTGCGTGTAATTATCATGTCAAAACAGAAACGGTAAAAACCGCCTTCGTCTGAAAGGGCTGCCAGTTCGTCGGCGTCGGCGGATATTTCAACGATCCTTTCCGGTTTGTTAAAACCCAGCCTCCAGGGATTCCGGGGAAGTCCCGTTTTTTGAAAAAGCGTCCAGTTAAGCGGCTCCTTTTTGCCGTCCCTGCTTTTGTACCAGATTAGACCCTCCCGCAGGATGTAGTAATGGTAGGTGTTAAAGGTTTGGGTGCGGGTTTTTATATACACCGCTTCGGGAAAGACCCCGTTTATATCTTCCTCCGCGGGATCGGGGGGAAAGACATTTTCCCGCTGATCCCTTGAAAGGGACGCGCAGCCGCCCAGAAGAACCAGCACAGCAAAAATAAGCCTTCCGGCCCTTTTTCCCCAAAACAAAGACGGCAAGCCCAAGGGCTTTTCTTTCATGTCCCTATGATACACCGGGGAGGGGGAGAAATGAAGATCCCCTGATGCGGTATACGTGATGTATCATGTAAAATCCAACCGAAGCGGCATATTCCCCTGGAGTAAAAGGGGCTGTATACTACAGGGAAGGATCCCGAATCTTAGGGCGGTGCAAGGAGGAACGTATGTCTTTTCCCAGAACAACGGTAGGGGGCTGTTCCCTTCCCCGGATGCTTATCGGAACCAACTGGTTTTTCGGCTGGAGCCATACCGGCCACGCGGCGGATGCCTTTATCAGGGATTTTCACGCAGATCCCGTGTCGTTTGTCCCTGTCCTGGAAGCCTGCCTGGCCCGGGGGGTGGACGCCATTATGGGCCCCTTTTCCACCCACCCCGGCGCGGCGGAGAGCATCCATAAAGCCGAAGATGTCCTGGGGAAGAGGCTGATCCTCATTGATACCCCGGTGATCAACGTGGACGACAATGAAGGCGCCCGGCGGGAAAGCGCGGGAATTTTTAAACGCAGTAAAGCTATTGGGGCGGCTTTCTGCCTTGTCCACCACGCAAGCTGCGAGCAGTTGGTAAGCAAGAACCGTAAAACCATGGATCGGCTTCCGGACTACCTTTCCATGATCCGGGAGCAGGGGCTTATTCCGGGGGTAAGCGCCCACATGCCCGAGGTGATCCAGTACTGCGATCTTAACGGCTACGATGTGGAAACCTACGTGCAGATCTTCAACTGTCTGGGTTTCATGATGCAGGTGGAAATTGAATCGGTTATCC
>JAISWN010000204.1 GCA_031271075.1 Treponema sp. | reverse complement strand
AAGGCCAGGGCCGCGTCCCGGCGGAATTCGGTGAAACCTTCGGGGAGGGGGGTTCCCGGGGGAAGGGCGAAAGGGCTGGGGGCTTTGGCGGAGACTTTGAGTCCCGGGACGGCAGGGGGCGAAAGGGCGGCAAAGGCCCGGTCAGCGTTGAGGGCTACCGAGGCGCCGGCAGGGGCGGAGTACCAGAAGCGCTGCCGGTTTTCCGATTTCAGCCTTTTCCAGTCCCTGCTTGTCCCCAGGGCGAAACCCGCCCTGCCGCTGGGGTAGCGGCCCCAGGCGGAAAACTGGGCGGTCTTCCCGCTTTCCGGGGGGTAGAAACCCGCCACCGCGTAGCTGGTCCTATCGAGGATCATGGCCGTGTCGGACCGGCTTAGCCCGGCAAAGCTGATTTTGTCCAGCGCCGGGCGGGCCTTTTCCACATCAACATACATATATGCCCGGCCGCCGGCATCCAGGGGGAAGCCGCTTTCCAGGGGGATGTCCAGGGGCTTCGGGGCGCCGGCGCAGGCGGCAAAGAACAGGGCCAGGAGGGGCAGGCTCCTGAACAGGCAGCCGGGCAGACGACTGGGCAGGCAGCCGGACAGGCGACTGAACAGGCAGCCGGACAGACGACTGAACAGGCAGCCGGACAGGCGACTGGAGAGACGACTGAACAGGCAGCCGGACAGGCGACTACAACCGCGGCTAAATTTTTTCAATTTTCACCAGCCACTGCTCATCCCCCGCTTCCAGGGGCTTCTGCCCTTCCACCGCGGCCCAGCGGACTTCCTGGGCCAGGGTTTCCCCCGCCACAAAGGCGGAAAAGTCTTCCCAGGCGGCCTTGAGCCCTTCGGAACCCCAGAGGCTGAGCCGTATCCGGTCGGTAACCTCAAGACCCAGCTCCTTGCGCAGGTTCTGCACCCCCCGGACCAGATCCCGCACGTCTCCTTCCCGGGAGAGTTCTTCGGTAATTTCCGTATCCAGGCCGATGGTCAGGGTATCTTCGTTCAGCACCCGGAGATTGGCCTTTTCAATGCGCCGGATGTCAAGTTTTTCAGCGGTAATATCCACGCTGCGGCCCGCCGCGTCAATCGCCAGGGTTGCCCCTTCCAGGAGGCCCTGGATCTCGCTCTGGCTGAGGGTTTCGATCCGGGCGGCGGCGGCCTTCATGTCCTTGCCCAGTTCCTTTCCCAGGACCCGGAAATTGGCCTTCACCTGGTACTCCACCAGATCTTCCTCGTTGTCCCGGAACACCACGTCCTTGACGTTGAGTTCCTCCCGGATGATGTCCTCCATTTCCAGGAGCACCTTCTTCTCCTCCGGGTTCCGGGTAACCAGTTCCACCATCCCCAGGGGCTGGCGGACCTTGATGTTGTACTGGGAGCGCAGGGAACGGCCCATAGACACCGCGCGCCGCACCGCCGCCATGCGGTACTCCAGTTCCCGATCCCGCCGTTCTTCCCGGGGGACGGGATAGTCCGCCAGATGCACCGATTCAGGATCATCCTCCCGCCGCAGATTTTGCCAGATCGCTTCGGTGGTGAAGGGAATGAAGGGAGCCGCCACGGCGATGAGGGTTTTAAGCACATCGTAGAGGGTGGCGTAGGCTTCCGCCTTGTCCGCGTCGGAGGACCCTTCGGGTCCAAGGCTTTTCCAGAAACGGCGGCGGGAACGGCGGATATACCAGTTGTTGAGGAGATCGATGAATTCCAGGATGGGGTCAACGGCCCGGCTCAAGTCGTAGGCGTCCAGGGCGCCGCTCACCTTCTCCGCCAGGCTTTCCGCTTCCGAAAGGATCCACCTGTCCAGGGGGTTGCCGGGGTTTTCCGGGGCTGCCCGGGGGCTTACCTTGTCGATGTTGGCGTAGGTAACATAGAAACTGTAGGCGTTCCACAGGGGGAGGAGTATGCTCTTGAGTATGTCCCTGACCCCTTCGTCGCTGTAACGGAGATCGTCGGCCTTGACCAGGGCGGAGTGTACCAGGAAAAGCCGCAGGGTGTCCGCGCCGTAGATATTGATAAGCTCCGCCGGATCCGTATAGTTCCGCAGGCTCTTGCTCATCTTCTTGCCGTCGCCGGCCAGTACGATACCGCTGACAACGCAGTTCTTAAAAGCGGGTTTCTTGAACAGGGCCGCCGACAGAACGGTAAGGGTGTAGAACCAGCCCCGGGTCTGATCGAGCCCCTCATTGATGAAGTCCGCGGGGAAGTGGCTTTCGAAAAATTCCTTGTTTTCAAAGGGATAGTGGTTCTGGGCGTAGGGCATGGCCCCGGACTCAAACCAGCAGTCCAGCACCTCCGGTATCCGCCGCATGACGCCGGGGCAAGGCGGGCCGCCTTCGGCAGCCTGCCCGGAGTTTTCCGCCTTGCCGGGAACTCCGCTGTCCGGCGCGGCCGAACAGGGGATGCCGATCTGGTCAACAAAGTGTTTGTGCAGATCCTCCGGGTAGATCCCCGAGAGTTCTTTAAGTTCCGCCCGGCTTCCCACGCAGATGGTCTTGCCGCAGTCCGGGCATTTCCAGATGGGCAGGGGGTTTCCCCAGTAGCGGTTCCGGCTGACGGCCCAGTCCCGGGCCCCCTCCAGCCACTTGCCGAAGCGGCCTGTTTTGATGTGTTCCGGCACCCAGGAGATCCGGCTGTTGGCGTCCAGCATGTCCTGTTTGATCTTCTCCACCTTGACGAACCAGGAACTCACCGCCCGGTAGATCAGCGGGCTGCCGCATCTCCAGCAGTGGGGGTAGGAGTGGAGGATCTGTTCCCGCTTGATCAGCTTCCCCTCCGCCCTGAGGCGATCCATGATGGCCTTGTCGGCGTCTTTGACGAAGATCCCCTGGTAGTCGGGAACCTCGGCGGTGAAACGGCACTCCGCGTCCACCGGGCAGATCACCGGGATACCTGTTCCCTTAAGCACCCGCTGATCGTCCTCGCCAAAGCCCGGCGCGGTATGGACGATGCCGGTCCCGTCCCCGGTAGAGACAAAGTCCCCCAGGTAGGTACGGAAGGCGTTCTGTTCCGCGGCCCCGGCGAAGTAGGGGAACAGGGGTTCGTAGGCGATTCCCGCCAGATCCGCCCCCTTCATCCGCCAGAGGATTTTGCAGTCCCCCTCGGTTGGTTTTGCCCCGGCTTCCAGGGCCGCCTGGTCCGGCATCCGGGGCGGGTTTTTGTAGTAGGCCCCCAGCCGGGCTTCCGCCAGGATGTAACGCTCCTCCCCGTCCTGGACCAGCACGTAGTCGATGTCCGGCCCCAGGGTCAGGGCCAGGTTGGAAGGCAGGGTCCAGGGGGTGGTAGTCCAGGCCAAAAAGTAGGTACGGCCGTCCAGGGTTTCCCGCAGCAGGGTCCGGGGATCGGGGCCCGGGGGTGTTGCGGGGCGAAACTCTTCGAGTTTCGCCTCGGAGTTTGCGCTGGCGCAAACTCCAGGGGGGGCTTGGGGGGCTTTGCCCCCCGGAGAGGGGGGTAGCCCGAAACCGCCGCTGGCGGGTTTGGGCTCAGGGGGGAGGCGTCCCCCCTCCTTAACTTTGAACTTGACGGTGATGGCCGGGTCATGGACATCCTGGTAGCCCCCCAGGTTGAGTTCGTGGTTGGAAAGCACCGTGGCGCAGCGGGGGCAGTAGGGGAGGATGTAGTAGCCCTCGTAGAGGAGCCCCTTTTCCCAGAGGGACTTCATGACCCACCAGATGGTTTCCATGTAGTCCCCGTCCATGGTCTTGTAGTCCCGGTCAAAGTCCACCCAGCGGCCCAGGCGGGAGATAACCTGCCGCCATTCCCGGACGTAACGCAGCACCGAGGTACGGCAAGCCTCGTTGAATTGGGCGATACCGAATTTTTCGATGTCCGTTTTGGAATTAAGCCCCAGTTCCTTTTCGATGAGGTTTTCCACCGGGAGGCCGTGGCAGTCCCACCCGAAACGGCGTTCCACCCTTTTACCCTTCATGGTCTGGTAACGGGGGATGATGTCCTTGATGGTGCTGGGCACAAAATGCCCGAAGTGGGGAAGCCCCGTGGCAAAGGGGGGGCCGTCGTAGAAGACGAATTCCTCCGTAGGACGCCCTTCCGCCCCTTCCCGCAGGGACACTGATTTTTCAAAGATACGGTTTTTTTCCCAGTAGGCCAGGATCTCTTCTTCCAGCCTGGGGAAATTTACCTTGGGATCCACCGCTTTATACACCGCTTTACCACTCCCAGGGGCTCAAGGCGGCACAGGAAGGCCGCGGAACCGCCCCGCTTAACGAATTATGTATATACGCCAACCTTGGGTATTTAAAACAGGCTTAGTATGCCGAAAAGGGGGCTTTTTTTCTATATGGGGATTTCCCCAAAGGTACCCACAAGCCCCTCCTGCCCCTGTTATACGGTTCTTTTGGCGGGAACAGGGGGCGCGTTGCAAGGGGCACGGGAACGCATCACCTGAACGGCGCGGAAGCTTTTTTAAGCTTATGCAAGGGCTGATCGCCGTGAACCCCCGCCAGCCGCTCATTCACGGGGTCAACCATCAGGTCCAGGGCTTCCAGGGGCAGCGCGCCAAGCAGAATGTCATCCGCCTCCGGTACAACCAGCGCCTGCTGGGTAGTGCTGCGATCCTTCCACTGGATTTTTACCGCCTCGGTCTGCTTATAGACCGTGGTGGAACCATCCGCCAGGGTAGAAGCTATGGAACCTTCGATGGCAAGCCCCAGTTTTTTGCGAACATCTTCGTTGATAACCAGGGTCCAGGCTCCGGTGTCAGGCATGGCGTCTATCGTCATGGCGCGAACTCCCGCTTGGGGGATAAACCCGTCCCGCGCCTTAGCCGTATCGCCGGCATTGATCAGGGTGATTTTTTCCTTGAAAGTACTCACAAGCCCCTCCTGCCCCTGTTATACGGTTCTTTTGGCGGGAAAACAAGGGGGGACGCGTTGCCTCAAAATTAATCTAGTATCCCGGCATCATTCGAACTATAGATGGCTAATACATCGATTTTATGGCTTTTTTTAAGATATTGTTGTAACGTTAAAATAGGTGAGGTTACAAAATGAAAGAACACGATTTTTGTTCCCTGGATATTCCCGGGATAGCTATTCCCGGCGTCGCTGATTCCCGCGGGTACACCTCTTCCCTGTCAAGGCGGAGTGCGCCGTTACGGAATTCTCCCCCCCCACGCGGCTTCCTTAACCTAAGCGCTAATCACCATACCTCGGCTGAAGCCGAACCTGCGGTTCGGCGAGGTATGGTGTTCTCCCGAAGTGGTTGCACTCGGAGGTTTAATACCTTTTTAACCGCCCTGAAGGGCGGGGTATTAAACCCCCTCGGCACGAATCAACATA
>JAISWN010000171.1 GCA_031271075.1 Treponema sp. | reverse complement strand
TTATCGGGAGAAGATGTCCGCCTGCTTCCGCCGCCGGAAGGTTTTAAGCCCAAAGAGTGGTAGGGCCGCACGCCAAATTCAGGCAGCAAGGGGAACGCAGGGGTGTCAGTCACCTGTTTTGGGAACAGGTAACAGGTAACAGGTGAGAGATGGGGCTTATCTTTTATCCCTTACCGCTATAGTAGAGTAAGGAGCATACCATGGGCGAAGTCAGAACGGAAATTACCCTGGTCAACATTGAAGATCAGGGCGTCGCGAACCGGGGATACATGCCCCAGGAGCAGGTCAGACGGCTCACGGTCAACGCCGTGGTCGATACGGGCGCGTGGACCCTGATAATCAACGAGGAAACCCGTGACAAGCTGGGGCTGCGGGTGGAGGAAACCCGTAAATCCACCGTGGCCGGAGGGGGAACGGTTCCCAGCCAGGTAACGGAATGGGTGGAGATCCGCTGGAAAAACCGAAAGGCCTCCTGCCGGGCGGTGGTCCTTTCCGGTGAGGAGGACATTCTTTTGGGCGCGTATCCCCTGGAAGGGCTTGATTTGATGATCCTCCCCAAAACGCAGGAAGTTACCGGCGCCCACGGGGACAAGCGGTACAACGTGGTCAAGTGAAGGGAGCGGGATAATGGAGGGAACGCCTCTTCCATTATTCATGCTTAGATGTCAACTATTTCTCCCGGATTTTCAAGAAACGGTACGGCCTTTCGCCGGGGAAATACCGGGAATTGAACGTTTAGAATGGGCCGGACCGGGATTACGCTTGCAATATCTCCGGAATATGTATAATTTTAGAGATATATCTTTGCCCGGATTGGCTAAACGAAAGAGGAAAATATGGAAATCCAATTGCAGGAACTCATCGACAAAATAAAGCGGGACGGCATAGACTCCGCTTCCGGGGAGGCCTCCCGGCTTAAAGCCCAGGCTGAAGCCGAGGCAAGGCGGATCGTGGAAGCGGCGAACCGGGAGGCTGAAGCTATTGTCGCCAAGGCTAAATCCGATTCCGAACGCTTTGAAAAGGCCGGGATCGCCGCGCTGGAGCAGGCTTCCCGGAACCTGGTACTGGCTTTTAAGGGTGAAATTCAGGCCATTTTGGATAAAATTACCGTCCGGGAGACCGCCGAGGCTTACGGCGAGGATACCCTCAAGAGCGCCCTGCCGGATCTGGTAAAGGGCTGGGCGGGCAAAGGGGCCGATTCGCTGGATCTTATACTCAGCGAAGGCCAGCTTGGGAAGCTTGAGTCCTTTTTCCGGGAAAAACTTGCCGCGGAACTGAAGAAGGGGCTGGAACTCAAACCCAGCCGGAGCCTTAACGCGGGTTTCCGGATCGCCAACAAAGACGGTTCGGCGTACTACGATTTCTCCGCCGAGTCGGTGGCGGAACTGCTCTCGGCCTACCTCAACCCCCGGCTCGCGGAAATTCTAAAAAGCCAGACGAAGGAACTATAGACGGTGGGTTCCTATTACTACCTGGTAGCCCAGCTTCCCAGCCTGATGTACGGCGAGCATCCCCCCATGAGTTCCGCCGCCTTTCGGGATCTGGCGGGGAGCCTTATGGGCGGGGAGGACGCGGCGCTGCTGGACCAGGTTTCCCTGGATCCGGAGCCTCGGGCAAAGCCCTGGGGGAAAGAGGCGGGAAGTCCCGCCCTTGAGGGAGGCCCCGTCTACGCGGAACTCCTCCCCTCGGGCTGCGTTTTTATCGACCGTTGGCGGGAATGGGAACGAACCCTGCGGCTCAACCTTGCCCAGGCCCGGGCCCAGCGGACAAAGCGGGAAGGAGGCGTTCCGGTAGAGCCTCCCGGGCATCCCGCGGAGGCGGCGGCCACGGCGCTGAACGCCATGGCGGTGGAGGCCCCCCTGGAGGCGGAACTCTTCCTGGACAGGGCCCGGTGGAACGCCATTGAGGAACTCCAGGGGATAAACTACTTCAGCCGGAATACCGTTTACGCGTACCTTCTCAAACTGCTCCTCCTGGAACGGCATAGCCTGTTCGACACGGAGGCGGGTTTTGCGGAATATAAATCACTATACGCTTCCATCCTGGAACGCGCGCAGGGTGTGTCACCCGTGGGAGAATCGAAATGACCGGAACAAAAGGCAATGTGGTAGCCGTCAACGGCAATATGGTAAGCGTCCGCTTCCAGGGGAATGTCTCCATGAACGAGGTGGGCTACGTCAAGGTGGCCGGTAAGCGGCTTAAAAGCGAAGTTATCCGTATCCGGGGGGACATTTCCCAGTTGCAGGTTTTCGAGATAACCAGGGGGATCTCCATAGGGGACGAGGTAGAGTTTACCGGGGACATGCTGGCCGTGGAACTGGGTCCCGGCCTTTTAGGCCAGGTCTACGACGGGCTCCAGAACCCCCTGCCCCAGCTTGCCGAGGCGGCGGGCTACTTCCTGGAACGGGGGGTCTATCTGGACGCCCTTTCCTCGGAGAAAACCTGGGAATTTAGCCCGGCGGTAAAACCCGGCGATCCGGTAGTCCGGGCCGATACCTTGGGCACGGTTCCCGAAGGGGCCTTTACCCACCGGGTCATGGTTCCCTTCGGGTTTTACGGAAACTACACCGTATCTTCAATCAAGCCCGCCGGATCCTACAAGATCCGGGACACTATCGCGGAACTGAAAGATGAAAAGGGCAATACCCTGCCTGTGACCATGAGTTTCCGCTGGCCGGTTAAGCGGCCGGTGGACTGTTACGAGGAGCGGCTTAAGCCGGTAGACCCGATGGTTACAAGGGTCAGGCTTATCGACACCTTCTTCCCGGTGGCCCGGGGGGGTACCTACTGTATCCCCGGCCCCTTCGGCGCGGGCAAGACGGTTCTGCAGCAGATCATCAGCCGCCACGCCGATGTGGATATCGTCATCCTTGCCGCCTGCGGGGAGCGGGCCGGCGAAGTTGTTGAAACCCTCAAAGAGTTCCCCGAACTCACCGACCCCCGCACCGGCCGCTCCCTGATGGAACGGACGGTCATCATCTGCAACACCTCCTCCATGCCCGTGGCGGCCCGGGAGGCTTCGGTGTACACCGCGGTAACCCTGGCCGAGTATTACCGCCAGATGGGGCTCAACATCCTCCTCCTGGCGGATTCCACCAGTCGCTGGGCCCAGGCCATGCGGGAAATGTCCGGCCGCCTGGAGGAGATCCCCGGCGAGGAAGCCTTCCCCGCCTACCTGGAATCCACCATTGCCAGTTTCTACGAGCGGGGAGGTATCGTGCGGCTCAGGGACGGATCCGTCGGATCGGTCACCATCGGCGGGACGGTCAGCCCGGCGGGCGGTAACTTCGAGGAGCCGGTCACCCAGGCCACCCTCAAAGTCGTGGGGGCCTTCCACGGCCTCTCCTACGAACGATCCTACGCCCGCAAATACCCTGCCATCCATCCCCTGGATTCCTGGTCCAAGTACAAAGGGATCCTTTCCCGGGACAAGGTCTCCTACGCCCACGGTTTTATGAGGCGGGGAAGCGAGGTGGAGCAGATGATGAAGGTAGTGGGCGAGGAGGGAACCAGCCTGGAGGACTACATCATCTACCTCAAAGGCGATTTTCTGGACGCGGTCTACTTCCAGCAGAACTCCTTCGATCCGGTAGATTCCTCGGTAAGCCCGGAACGGCAGGCCCATGTTTTCGCCATCCTCCTGGGCATCATGGCTTCCCGTTTCAGTTTCCCCGACAAGAACGAGGCCCGCAGTTGGTTCAACCGGCTCAGGCAGCGTTTCCTGGACTACAACGGCTCCGAATGGCAGAGCGAGCGGTTCAAAACCCTGGAAAAAGAGTTGCGGGACGAGATTGGGGCCAAGGCGGAAGGGATTGATCCGGCCGGACAGAAAATTATCGCGTAAGGGCAGGTTAAAATAATGAAGAAGGTATACAGCAAAATCGAATCCATTACCGGAAGCGTCATCACCGTGCGGGCGGAAGGCATCCGCTACGGAGACCTGGCGGAGGTGGATACGGTATTCGGCACGTCTCTGGCGGAGGTGAACCGGCTGGAAGGGGACATCGTCTCCCTCCAGGTATTTGCCGGGGGCCGGGGCATCTCCACCGGCGACACGGTCCGTTTCCTGGGCTATCCCATGCGGGTTTCCTTTTCGGAAAACCTTATGGGCCGGGTTTTCTCCGGCTCCGGCGAACCACGGGACAAGGGGCCGGCCCTCCGGGATAACCTTATCCCCATCGGCGGCCCCTCGGTTAACCCTTCCCAGCGCATCATCCCCCGGAAAATGATCCGCACCGGCATCCCCATGATAGACCTTTTCAATACCCTGGTGGTATCCCAGAAACTGCCCATCTTCTCCGTTTCCGGGGAGCCCTACAACGATCTCCTGGCCCGGATCGCCATGCAGGCGGAGGTTGACGTGATCGTCCTGGGCGGCATGGGCCTGAAATACGACGACTACCTTTTCTTCAAAGACACCCTGGAGGAGGGAGGCGCCCTTTCCCGCACGGTGATGTTTGTCCATACCGCTTCGGACCCCACGGTTGAGTGTCTCATGATCCCCGACATGTCCCTGGCGGTGGCGGAGCAGTTCGCCCTCCAGGACAAGGACGTGCTGGTTCTCCTCACCGATATGACCAACTTTGCCGACGCCATGAAGGAGATCTCGATCATCCAGGAACAGGTTCCCAGTAACCGCGGTTACCCGGGGGACCTCTACTCCCAGCTTGCCAGCCGCTACGAAAAGGCCGTGGATTTCGATACCTCGGGCTCCATAACTATCCTGGGGGTAACCACCATGCCCGGGGACGATGTAACCCACCCGGTGCCGGACAAAACGGGGTATAACACCGAAGGCCAGTATTACCTTAAAAACGGCCGCATCGAGCCCTTCGGCTCCCTTTCCCGTCTCAAACAGCAGGTAAACGGCAAGACCAGGCCGGATCACCGGGCCATTATGGACGGGATGATCAAGCTTTACTCTTCTTACCGGGATACCCTGGAAAAGAAAGCCATGGGCTTTATCATGACCTCCTGGGACGGCAAACTGCTCAAATACGGGGAATCTTTCGAGCGGCAGATGATGGATCTTTCGGTGAATATCCCCCTGGAACGGGCCCTGGATCTGGGCTGGGAAATTCTGGCCGATTGTTTCAGCCCCGAGGAGACGGGCCTGCGCACCGAACTCATCGACAAGTTCTGGCCGAAAAGCAGTTAGGAGTGAGAAGTGAGAAGTTTTAAGATGGTCAATCGAGGTGCCGATGTTTTTTCCGGTACGCCCCTCACTCCCAGCTCACAAGAGAAACCATGGCAAAGATAAAGCTTACCAAGAACGAGCTTAAAAAACAGAAAGATTCCCTTAAAATGTACCGGCGTTACCTGCCTACCCTGATGCTGAAAAAACAGCAGCTCCAGGGGGAGATCCGTACCACCGAAGTCCGGATCCGGGAACTGCGGGAAGAGCGGGAACGGCAGGACGAAGGCTTTAGGAAATGGGTGGGGGTTTTCGGCGAGAGGGGGATCTTTACCCCGGATATTCTCAGGATTGCCCGGATAAAGACCGCCCAGGGCAATATCGCCGGGGTGGCAATCCCCCTGTTTGAAGGCGCCGAGTTTGAAACCGCCCCCTACGATCTGGCCCGTACCCCCCTCTGGCTCGATCTGGCGGTGGAAAAGCTGAAGCAGGCCTTTCTGGTAGATCTGGAAGCCGAGGTGGTGGAGGAACAGCGCCGCAGGCTGGACCACGAGTTGCGGATCACCACCCAGCGGGTGAACCTTTTCGAGAAGATCAAGATTCCCGAGACCAGGGGAAACATCAAAAAAATTCAAGTGTATCTGGGGGATCAGCAAACCTCCGCGGTGGTGCGGGGCAAGATCGCCAAGACCGGACTAGAGAGGGCCGCCCAATGATAACCTTAAAGTGGCGTTGCCGCCGGGCAGCGCAGTCCAATCGAACAGGGAGTAAAACTCCATGATAGTACCCATGAAAAAGGTCTCCCTGGTAATTCAGGACAAGGCCCAGGACGAAGCCCTGGATAAGCTCCGGGATGTAGGGGTGTTGCACCTGGAAAAACGGAACGTTTCTTCCGAGGCCCTGGCTAAGATTCTCGAGCGGAAGGCCCGGGGGGACAGCGCCGTGGGCCTTATCCGGCCCGCCAAGGCTTCCAAAAAGAAGCGGGAAAAGGAGGAGGCCCGGCAGGATCAGCCTTCGGTTGAGGATCAGCCTCTCTTCGGCCGCCGGGCCAGCGACACGGTGGACGCGGAGACGGATTTTTATTCCGCCGACGCGGCGGACGCCTCCCGGCCCGACCTTATCGACCTCCTGGTTGGCTGGGGCAGGGACCGGAAGGCCATGGAGGATCGGCTGACCCTTCTGGGCCGGGAACGGGAGCGTATCCGGCCCTGGGGGAATTTCAAACCCCAGTCCGTTCATGAACTGGCCGGGGCCGGCCTTTCCCTTTTCATCTACGAACTTTCCCCCCAGGTTTTTGAGAACATCCCCCCGGAAACCCGCTACGTCCTCATGGGCCGGGACAAGAATTCGGTCTATATCCTGGCCCTGGATAGGGAGATCCCCGGCCTGGCGCCCCTGACCCTTCCCGAAAAATCCCTTGAGGAGATCGACGCGGAGATGGCGGAACTCGGCGGGGAGATCAAGGCTATTGACAGGCGCTTCGCCTCCTTCGCCAACCGTATGCCGGCCCTGGAAAAGGACATGGCGGACATTCAGGATCATATCGACTACGAAAGCGCCCGGGCGGCCCTGGAGCAGGTGGAGGAACTGCCCCGGGAATACGCCCTTTCCTGGTTTACCGGCTTTGTCCCCCAGGAAGATCTGGGGCATTTGAAACGGGCCGCCGCGGAAAACAACTGGGCCCTCCTGGCCGACGATCCGGGCGAGGAGGACATGGTGCCGACCAAGCTGAAAAACAACCGGCTGGCAAGCCTGATACGCCCCTTAACCGACTTTCTGGAGGTGACGCCGGGCTATAACGAGATCGACATTTCGGGCTTCTTCCTTTTCTTCTTTGTCATTTTCTTCGGCATGATCTTCGGCGACGCGGGCTACGGTTCCCTGATCATCCTTGCCGGCCTGATCGGCGTTTTTAAAACCCGCAAAAGGGGCGTCCCCCCGATTCTCAAGCTCCTCCTCCTCCTGGGGCTTTCGAATTTTACCTGGGGCCTCCTTACCTGTTCCTGGTTCGGCGTTAAGGCCGCCCTGCTTCCCGGTGTTTTGAGGAATATATCCCTGCCCCTTATTTCAAACGCCGTGGCGGACCGATCCGCCAGGGATCAGTCCATCGTTCAGCAGAACCTGATGATCCTGTGCTTCTCTCTGGCCCTGTTGCAGCTTTCCATCGGGCACATTCTCGCCATCGTCCATGACAGATCCCTGAAGTTCCTGGGGCATATCGGCAGCATCGCCATGCTGGGGGGAATGTACTTTATCATCCTTTCCCTTATCGCCAGCAACGAGGTCCGGCAAATACCCCTGTACCCGGCGGCGATCTATGTTTTTGCCGGCGGTTTCGCCCTGAACTTTGTGTTCGCCAGTTACGAGGGAAGCATAGGTCGCTCGATTCTGGAAAGCCTTAAAAATATTATTTCGGTGATCCTGGGCATTGCCAATGTCTTTTCCGACATCATGTCCTATATCCGGCTTTGGGCCGTGGGCCTTGCCGGGGCGGCGATTGCCGATACGGTGGATACCATGGCCCTCCAAATAGGCGGGATAGCCGGCCCCGTGGCGGTTCATTTTATCGTGTTTATCCTGGCGGGGGTCCTTCTGGTCTTCGGCCACGGCTTAAACCTGGTGCTTAATGTCCTTTCAGTGCTGGTTCACGGCGTCCGGCTCAATACCCTGGAGTTTTCCGGGCATGTGGGGCTTAGCTGGGCGGGTATCCCGTACAGGCCCTTTGCAAAGCCCGCTGTTCGCTCCCGGGGATAGCATAATTTTTAAAAAACGCATTTGCGTATGCAAATGCATCGGACTAAAAGTCCGCGGCCTGTCCACAAAGCAACCGACCTTGTGGACAGACACTAAATAGGAAATACGCCGGTTAATCCCCGGTGACTTCAAGAATGAGGAGAAAGATATGAATTTAGGATTGATAGGCGCGGGACTGGTGATGGGTCTTTCCGCCGTAGGTTCGGCAATCGGTATCGGCATCGCCGGTCAGGCGGTTATTGGGGCGTGGAAAAAATGCTACATCGCCAACAAACCGGCGCCTATGACCCTGCTTGCCTTCGGCGGAGCGCCCTTAACCCAGACTTTCTACGGTTACATTTTGGGCTTTCTCTTTATGAAACCCGCGGCCCTGGCGGTGGTGGACGATCCCCAGCGGGGCTCCCTCTTCCTGGGTATCGGCATCGCCTCCGGGCTTGCCATAGCCTTTTCCGCCATTGCCCAGGGGAAGGCCGGAGCTGCAGGAGCGGACGCCACCGGCGAAACCGGCAAGGGCTTCGTCAACTACATGATGATCGTGGGGATCTGCGAAACCGTGGCCATCTTCGCCATGGTGCTCTCCATGATCAGCCTGAGCCTGTAACATTTTTTGAGGCGGAAAAGCGCCGCCTTACAGATCGGCGGCTTTGATCAGGTAGAGCCTGTCTATGTGGGGGGCGGTCATCCGGTGGTCATTCAGACCATGTGGAAAGACCGCCTTGGCTTTGCGGATCTGGAGGGAAAAGCCGGGGAAGCCGTGGCTGCCCGGATAGGGCGGCTTAAAAAGATGGGTTGCGGCCTCCTCCGCTTTGCCGTTCCGGATACCGAAGCCGCCGAGGCGCTGGGAAAGCTTGCCGCTATGGTAAGCCTCCCCCTGGTGGCGGATATTCATTTCGATTACCGCATAGCCCTCCGCTGTCTCGATTTTCCCATCGCCAAGATACGGATCAACCCCGGCAACATCGGCAGTGCCGGTAAGGTGGAGGCGGTGCTTTCCAAGGCCAAGGCCAAGGGAAGGCCCATCCGCATCGGGGTTAACGCCGGAAGCCTGCCCCCGGATCTGCGCCGCCTGGTGGATCAGGGCAAGATGGAAAGCGCCCGGGCCCTGGCTGAGGCCGCGGAGCGGGAGCTTGTTATCTTCCGGCAATTCGGTTTTTCCGCCGTCCTGGTCTCCATGAAAGCCTCGGGAATTGCCGATACTATAAAGGCAAACCGTATCCTGGCGGAAAGGGAGGAGGCCGCCGCAGGCGGGTCTTCCGGCCTAGCGGAAAACCCCGTGCCCCCTCTTCATATCGGGGTAACCGAGGCCGGCCCCCTCATCGCCGGGGTAACCAGGAGCGCCCTTGCCCTGGGAGCCCTTCTGGCGGGGGGAATCGGCGACACCATCCGGGTGTCCCTTTCGGATACCATGGAAAACGAGGTCATTGCCGGGCGGGAGATCCTCCGGGCGGTTCCGGAAATAGCCCCGTTCCCCGGCGCCCCTCCCGTCCGGGGCGTGCGGATCGTGTCCTGCCCCCGCTGCGGCCGGCACAGCTTTGACACCCACGGTTTTACCGAACGGTGGCTGCCCCGGCTCTACAGCCTGGACAGGGATATTGCCGTTGCCGTCATGGGCTGCGCGGTAAACGGCCCCGGGGAGGCCAGACACGCCGACCTGGGCATTACCGGCGCGGGGGATCGGGTGCTTATCTTCCGTTACGGGAAAGTTATCCGAACCGTCGGCCCGGAGGAAGCGGACAAGGCTTTTGCCGAGGAACTTGAGGGCCTGTAAGGGATTTGGTTCCGGGAGGTTGGCGCCTTGTAAACACTAATTTACAGGCTCCTGGCAGCGTTAAGGGCAGAGGTATGAGAAACCGCAAAGTGAAATTAACCGCGTCCGGCAAGGCGAAGAAGGGTAAAGAGGCGATTTCTCCGTCCTTTTTCCTCCGTTCTTGCCTGGGGGGTAAAAAATTATTTTTCCTGTTTCTCGTTCTGGGCGGCGTTCTTGCGTATCCCCAGATCCCCCCGGCAAACCCCTGGTGGTATACCATGGAGCGGGGAAAATTCCTCTTCCGGAACGGGGATTACGGCAATGCCCTGCTTGCCTTTGAGGACGCCCGGCGGCAGCGGCAGGGCATGTACGCCGCCATGGAGCAAGACCTGATAAATTTCCTTTCCATTCCCGAAGTTCGCAGGCTGGGGGATTCCCTGGGCGTTTTGGAAGCCTATATTGCCGACCGGGGAGAAGTAAGCGCCGCCGCCGCCCTGAGGGAGCTTTACTACCGGGTACCCAGGGCCTCTCTGAACGATTCGGCAAATCGGGCCCTGGTGGAGCTGTCCCGGCTGAAAGACTATCCCGAGGCGGAGTACTGGATAGGAGAGACCTACCGGGCCGAGGGGGAATTGGGGGTGGCCCTGGGACAGTTTGAGAAAGCCTATGCCCAGCGGGCCGCGCTTGAAACCCCCGGTTTTGATATTGAACTGCTCTACAGAATAGCGGACCTGAACCGGATACGCCACGAGTACACGAAAATGGAACGCCAGCTCCTGGAGATCCTGGAGGGGACGGCGCGGGACGGCGGCCCACGGGACAGCCTCTGGACCGGAACCGGCGGTACCCGGCGTTTTGCCCGCGATTCCATGGCCCGGATACTGGAAAACGATGGCGTAGGCCGCTTCCTGACCGTGTACCGCTACAATAACACGGGGGCGGAGCGGGCCCACCGGCTTCTGGGGTTCTACTACTTCGCCACGGGCCGCCAGAGTCCCGGCCCGGCAAAGGATCATCTGATATTCGCCTTCCTGATCCAGAGCACGGTGCTGCTGGAGGAAGTAAGCCGCGGCCGTTTTGACTATGCCTTTACCGGCCTTGAAGCCCTGCTGGAGGAGGCGGAGCGGAAACCTTCCCTGCTTTCCTACCTGGAAGAGTGCGAATACTACAAAACCGCCTATTACCTGGGCAACGCCCTCTACGGAGACGGAAAAGCGCGGGCCGCCCGGGAATTTTGGACTTTCCTTGCCGGCCGGGAAACCGCCGGCGAATGGCGGGGCAGGGCCCGGGCCCAGCTTCAAAGCCCCTTTGTGGAAAAAGCCGTCGAAAATCCCTGACAGCCGGTTTTGCGGGACGGCTTTCCAAAAAATTGTCCCGGCGCGGCGCGGCGTTGACAGTCCGGGCTGATTTGTAGTATGTTTCTGAAATACTGTTCCGGGTTTTTAAGCCCGAAATTTCAAGGAGAAGACTTATGGCCCAGGCCAGCAAAAACGCCCGTACATCAAGTTCCACCCAGAAATTTTTCTGTTCTTCCTGCGGTGGCGAAATCAAGATGAAGACCCTGTTTGAAAACGGAAAAGTTAAAAACGTAGCCGAATGTGAAAAATGCAAACGGCTGGAACGGCGTCCTTCGGATTTTAAATAGAGTTGTTTAGAAACTTCAGTTTCTGTCGAACCGAAGGTTCGCCAACAACCACTTAGAAATAAAGCCGTTTTCACCGGAGACGGAGTTTTTGGATCGAACGAGGTTTCGGAACCGGCTCAAGTCTCTAAAATTTTTTAGGTAGTGGAGGGTTTCTTTGGCAACAAAAAGAAGTTCCGCTGAAAAGCGTCACCGGCAAAGCGAGGAACGCCGGATTCGGAACAAGGCGGTAAAAAGCGCGGTAAGAACCAGCGCCAAGAAATTTTTGGTTCTGGCCCGGAAAAAAGAAGTTGATGAGGCCGGTCTGGCGCTTAAAGACATGATCAAGAAGATCGATACGGCGGCGCAGAAGGGGATTATAAAGAAAAATACGGCGGCCCGTAAAAAATCCCGGATGCAGCGTTTTTTCAACTCTCTCAAGGCAGTCCAATAAACAGTTTTTTTATATGAATTTGTCTTCCTGCGGAGTAACTATTCAGTGGGGTAGTGGTAAAACTGTTGCCCTTCCAGAAAAACCCCGCTTTTGCGGGGTTTTACGGGGCTTTTTATTCGTGCCGAGGGGTCGGACTTGCTCTGCAAGTCCGCTTAATACCCCGCCTAACCGCAGGTTCGACTTCAGGGCGAGCTTGTTGATTGAACGAGGGGTCGGACTTGCTCCGCAAGTCCGCTTACACCCCCTCCGCTCGAAAAAGACCAGGGTTTTATTTCGAGCTGCCCCCGCTAGGCCGTTATTGGTATATAGCGGCTGAATAGTTAGCCTGCGGATACTTTGGCGGTGGAAAAGCATACAAAAATAGAAATTGTTGATTCTCTGTGTGAGAAGACCGGGATGAGCCGCAGGGAGATCAGAACCGTTATTGACAGCTTCATTGGCGAGTTGAAAGACGCCCTGGTGGAAAACAAGGCAATCGAACTGAGGGGTTTTGGCACCTTTGAAATTAAAATCCGTAAAGGCCGGCAAAGGGCAAGGAATCCCCGGACAGGAGAGACCGTTTCGGCGGTATCCCATGGAACCGTTATCTTCAGGCCCGGCAGGGAACTAAAGCAGGATGTGTGGAATTTGGGTTTTCCCCAGGACGAGGTGCAAGAGGGAAATGTACCAGCGGAGAATGTACAAGAGGAAAAATGAAGGGCGATAAAAGCCGGTTTTGGGGAGCCGTCCTTGCCAACCTTGGCCTGGAGATCCTGGGAGCGGCGCTGTTTGCCCTTTCCTTCCCCAATCCGCTGATCGAGAAAGGTATCCCCCTGCTTGGCTGGGCAGCCTTTGTCCCGGTTTTTATCCTTATCCGGCGTATAAGCCTGGTTTCTTCTTTTTTCTGGGGCGCCCTCTACGGTTTTGCCGCTTACAGCCTCTTCAACTATTGGCTTAGCCTCTTCCACCCCCTGGCGGGGCTGATTGTCAATTCCATCTACCTGGTCTACCTGGGGCTTCTCTTTCCCCTTCTTAAGACGGCGGATATCCTCCTGCCCCGGAAGGGGTATCTTCTCCAGTGGTGTATGTGGCTCGCCTACGAGTACCTCCGTACCCGGGGTTTCCTCGGTTACCCCTACGGGATTTCGGGTTATACCCAGTGGACGGTACTCCCGCTTATCCAGATTGCCAGTATCTTCGGGGTTTGGGGGGTATCGGCCCTGGTGGTTTTCCCCTCCGCATGGCTTGGCAGGGCCCTGGGGGATTGGAAAGCCCCTGATGGCCCAAAGGCAATGGGCCGGGCCCTGGGAGGATTCTTCCGCCGGGAGTACCTGAGCGCCCTGCTCTGGTTCGGCTGCCTCTCTGCCGCCCTGGTTTACGGCCTTGTTTCCCCCATTGATTATAGCGGCGCTCCCCGGGCGCGGATCGCCCTTATCCAGCACAACACGGATCCCTGGCGGGGGGATATGCCCGCCTACTGGCAGAATTACCGGGTCTTGCGCCGCCTTTCCGATGAGGCCCTGGCGGCCGATCCCAAGCCGGATTTGGTGGTATGGTCCGAAACGGCCTTCGTTCCCCGGATCTACTGGCACACCAATTACCGCAGCGATCAGGAATCCTGGGAAATTGTGAGGGATCTTTTGGAGTACCTTTCCCGGCAGGAGATCCCCTTTGTCATCGGGAATGACGACGCCCGCCGGGAGGGGAACGGCAGGGGAGGCTGGGAAGAGGTGGATTACAACGCGGTTATGCTCTTCGAGAAGGGGGTAAATACCCAGGCTTACCGCAAAGTCCACCTGGTGCCTTTCACCGAAAATTTTCCCTACGAAAAACAGTTTCCCTGGATCTACAACGCCCTGAAAAACGCCGATACCCATTTCTGGAAGAAAGGGACCGAGTATACGGTTTTTTCCGCCGGGGGAATCAAATTTTCCACTCCCATCTGCTTTGAGGATACCTTCGGCTATCTGAGCAGGGAGTTTGTGCGGGCCGGGGCGGAAGTCATCGTCAACCTTTCCAACGACGCCTGGTCCCGGAGTCTTCCCGCCCAGAACCAGCACCTGTCTCTGGCGGTTTTCCGGGCCGTAGAAAACCGGCGTTCCATGGTCCGCTCCACCGCCTCGGGGCAGACCTGCTCCATAGATCCCAACGGGAAGGTGCTTGCCCTGGCGCCTCCCTTTACGGAAGCCTGGCTTACCGCCGAGACTCCGGTGGTTGCTTACGATTCCCTTTATACCCGCTGGGGCGACTGGCTTGCCCTGATCTTTGTCGCTGCCGCCTTTACCCTGTTGATTTTTATCGGCGCTTTGCGTATAATTATATTAATAAAAAACAGATTTATCTGCAGACGAACAATTTCGGCCGGATCAAAAGGATAAAGCTGGGAATGGGTTTCTGGTGGTAACGAGGAAGGAGTAAATGAACACCCGGAAAAAGATACTCATTGTGGATGACGAACAACTCAATCTTGAGTTCTTTGAAGTAATGCTTTCCAAGCTGGGTTTTGTTGTCGAAAAGGCCAATGACGGGCTTGAAGCCCTCGATAAGGTCAAACATTTTTACCCGGATCTGATTTTGCTGGATAATATCATGCCCCGGATGTCCGGCTGGGAAGTAACCAAGACCCTTAAAAACGACCCCAAACACCGGGACATTCCCATTGTCATGTTTTCCGCCCTGGATGATGTGAAGGATAAACTTGAAGGCTATGAGCTGGGGGTGGAGGATTACATCACCAAGCCCTTCAATTTTTCGGAAGTCCTTGCGCGGATACGGGTGGTACTGCGGAACCGGGAAATATTTGCCCAGATTGCCCTTCGAGAATCCCGGCTTGGTCTGGCGGATACGCTTAAAGAGGAAGTCAAAACCGTTTTATCCGGTTTTATCAAGGGTATAGACGAACTGGACTCCGTTCTTTCCGGGTGCCCAAATCAGCCAAACCCTGATGCGCTCAGGGAAAAGACCGGTTCCCTCCGCAGGCATATCGCGGAGTTTGACGCCCGGATCGAAAGGTTCTCCCGGGAATGGGAAGATCTAAAGAAAAACGAGATAACTCTGGCGGAACTGGAAAACCAGTACCGTAGTTATACACAGCAGGAATAAGAGTTGGTAACAAAAACCGGGAGCAGGAAGAAGGATAGTCTCAGAGAAGTGGTGCTGGGCGAAAGCACCAGCTTTAACGGGTTTCTCCGGTTCAGGGAAACACTGCGGATTCGGGGTAAATTCAAAGGAACCATTGAGGCTACAGGCGCCTTAATTGTGGACAAGGGGGCGCTTGTAGAGGCGGATCATATTTCCGTAACCGCTCTCACCGTGTCCGGAACCGTGATTGGAGCTATTCACGCGATTGATAAGGTGGATATGCTCCAGGGCGCGGACGTGCGCGGGGATATTACCGCGGCGAGGCTCCGTATTGCCGACGGGGTACTGTTCGACGGTCAATGCAGCATGATCGGCGCGGATAAGGATGTGGAGATATTCTCCCGGCCTACAGAAGAGATTAAAGCGGAACTGCAAAGGATCGGCGGCTAAACCGGCAATATGGAAGGGCCTGACGAAAGATCGGCGCTGCTGGTGGAAAAGCTGGCGGCCGCTTCCCTTATGGTAGCTGCGGCGGAATCCTGTTCCGCCGGGCTGGTGGCGGATCGTATTGCCCGTGTCCCCGGAGCTTCCCAGGTCTTCTGGGGTTCCTTTGTAAGCTACATGGCGGACGCGAAAACCCTGATGCTGGGTCTGGATCGGGAGAAGCTCGGCGCTTACGGCCCGGTGAGCCGCGAAACCGCCTGTTCCATGGCGGAGGCCGCTCTTGAAAAAAGCGGCGCCGGTATTGCCGTGGCGGTTACCGGTCTTGCCGGCCCCGGCGGTGACGGTACGGCAGTTCCGGTGGGAACCGTCTGGATAGCCACCGCGCTCCGGGGCGGGGAAACTTTGGCGGAAGTTTTTCATTTTAAGGATTCTCGTAACAATATACGGAATAGAGCGGCGGCCTCCGCTGTTGAGGCCCTGTTGAAACGGTTATAAGGAGCGATTTTCATAATGGGAATTGTACGGAGAGGCAGAAAACCTAAATTGCAGGTACAGGAAGCCGGCGAAGAGGTATTGAATTTTGATTCGGAGGACGAGCCGCTTACCCGCAAGGGAAACGACGCGGCCGACCCTCCCCCGGAAGAAATTGATGAAGATGGTGACGGAACCGGCGGTAAGGCGGTAGTGGTCCGCGCCCGGCCAAGGAGAACCTCAGCCTACCGGGAAAGCCGGGTTCGTCCTGACGGCAGGATCGGCGCCGAAGCGGCGGCGGGAATTTCCGCGGATAGCCGTTTTGCCGACAGCCCCGGTCATCCCTCCCAGGAGCCGGCGCCCCGGTATACGCCGCAGGCGGAGGAGAGTCTCCAGCCGGCTCCGGCCAACGACAACTCCTGGCAGGGCCCGGCCTATTCCCGGCCCCGTTCTCCCCGGCCCTCGTCTTTCTCCGGGGGAACATCAAACGGCCGCGCCGAATCCGCTGCCCGGGGCTTCGGGGAGGGTTCCGGCCCGGCGGCTTATGTTCCCAACCATCCCGCCCCTATTTCGCTGCCTAAAAACCTTCCCCCCATGCCGGATATTTACGGCAAGCCGGAGCCCAGGAGCGACCAGGACAACGGGAAACCCCGGCTCTCTATCAACGAGCTTATCCGGCT
>JAISWN010000143.1 GCA_031271075.1 Treponema sp. | reverse complement strand
ATCTCTACCTCGTCCCGCCGCCGCCCGCCTAAAAGATCCGCCACGTTGAGCCCCGCCGCCCGGGCCAGCATGTCCAGCAAAACCGCCTCCGTCCAGGCCACGCAGCACCACCAGGCAAGACCCTGTATCTTGTAGTTAAGATCACTCACCCAGATTTCGCGGAAGATCTTTTCAAGCTCCCTGGCGTCCTTCCCCAGGAAACCCGGCAGGATCTTCTTCTGCGCAATCGGGAAAAAATACTCCGCCTGGGGGGAACAGGGCGCCCGGCCTTCCTCGCCATTGGTTCCCCGAACCTGTAAAAACCAGTCCTTCCCCTCCCTGTACATGGAGAAAGAATCAACGATCACCGGATCCTTCAGGGCCGATGCGTCTAAGACCGGCTGATCCATCAGTTCCTGTAAACGGGCGAAACCGACAGGCCGGTGGGGGCTAAAATCACTATGGGGCTTATACATACTGGGAAATATTAAAAGAGATTTTTAACTATTTACAATGTAAAATAGTGTTTTCTTTTTGGATTTTTCAGTTGAAGCTGTTCCAAAACAAGTCTAATGTCAGATTTTGGAACAGCAGCCTTGAATTTAGTTCTTTTGTTTTACTAGGGCCTGTTCACACTGCTTATGGTTAAAACGCCCTAAAGGGCGGGGGGTGTACCCGTCTGCGAATCAGGGGCTTCGTTTTTTGTATTCTCCGGCTTGCCGCGCCTGATAAGACCGAATTTGTAACCCAGGCCCATGGTTATTCTGTCCCTGATGTACTGGGGCTCGTTTCCGTTTCGGACGATTGTCATGCCGAAATCTCTGGTATAACGCAGATCCATGAACAATTCCCCGGGGCCAAGGCGAAGCCCCAGATCCATTCCGATGACAAAACCCAGGGGAGGAACCAGGTTCATGTCATAGTTATCATCCGAATTGCTGGACTTTCTGTTTATTTGGAACGGGGTCAGGGCGAGATAGGCGCCGGTATAGAAGGACAGGAGGAATTTTTCAAAGCCCAGGGGTACTTTTACCATGAGGGGGGCCGTGAAAGATATGGCGCTAAAAGAGTCGGTGGAACGTTCCCCGTTGTTCTCATCGGGATCTTTTGCCACATTGAAGGTGTCAAAAGTAATAATCATCTCCGTCTGGATACTGAAAAAGCGGAGTATTCTGATGTCCGCCACAAGGCCCCCTTCACCGCTGATACCGGGGCTAAGGCCGGATGCATAATTTCTGGTCGACTGGAAGGAATACCCGGTAAAGGAAGGTCCGGCCCGGAACCCAAGATAGAGCCATTTCTCCCGCCAGGAAGCGGAAGGGTCCACGGGAACGACAGGTTCCGGAGCCTTGGCTTCCTCCAGTTTCGACAGGGAAACGTTAGCCAGGGCGTTATAGACAAGGTACAAGTTCCACTGGTACATCTCCTCCAGGTTCACGTATCCCCAGGCAAATTCCACTACTTTGTAATTGTCCTTGTTTCTTATTACGCTTATGGTGAGGACGCTGGAGATCCCGCCCTCTACCTCGGGGTCTTCTTCTTCGGTAACGTTCAGTTGCATGGTATAATCCGCCTCTTCGGGGGTATAGACCATCCCGTAATTCGCGGCGGCGATCTCCATGGGGATGTTTTCATCGAAAAAAACCCTTGCCTCCTGCGAGCCACCCGTGGTGGGGGGGAGATAAAGAGTGGTATCACCCCGCTCTTGAGCAGAGAGAAGGGTAAAAGCAAAAAAGAATAATATTGCTCCTAAGTATCTCATTAATATCTCCCTTTAGCAAATTTCGGTACACCAGGGCCGTTTCAAAACACAACAAGCGTTAAGGTTTTTCCCTGAAGACCAAATTTTGAGCATAGGCTCTATTTGTCCGAAACCCGTTGAATTTGGAAAAATTCCGGGAAAAAACGGTCAAAAACCCGGTTTTCAGCTAAATTCCAGGAGCTTACCCTAAACCAAATTTTCTGTCCACTTACTCCTAATTCTATAAAAATAATACAAAAAAAACAAAAGACAAGGAATTAGGAGAAAATTTATAGCCATGCGAGCCCCTTCCGGTATAAGCCGGTTCCAAAACGCGAAGCTTCGGTCCGGGGCAGACGGTAAGGCTGCCCGCCGTTCCCGGATATCTTAACAAATGTAGTGGATTTTTCAAATTTTTTTAAAATTTTTTCAAAAATTTTGAATTTTGGATATAAAGTATTATATATTTAGACAATCGACTTGTTCTAGAACCCGGTTGGTTCTCTGCCGGCCTGTGGCTAGCTTGCAAGTCCGGCAAAATGCACAGACTAAAGTCTGACGTATTTTGCTGTTTTTAGCGGAATTTGTTCGAAAACTTCAGTTTTCGAACAACGCTATTCCAGAAACAGCCCTGGATTAAAAAATTCAAAACAGAAGGAGCTGTCGGGTGAAAATACGGAGGCGTAATGGTCATGGACGAGTGGGATCCGGCCCGCAAGGTTCCCAAACCGGTATCGGGGCGTCCCCCGGTGCGAATTACAGCAAATTCCAATACTATGAGGGGGAACCGGTTCCGGAGACAGCAACGGGAACCTAAAGCGGGGGGCGGACTATCAGACTTTATGAAAGGAGAGATAGCATGGGGGGTGTGGAGGGCCCGGTTGTATAGTGGACTTGTTTAACAACCCGGTTGGTTGTTAAATAAGTCTCGCAGCTTGGTATTGGAGGTGATGATGAACAAGCTCTACGAAATAATAAAACTTTACTACAACGGGGATATGCTTGAACCTACGCAGCAGCGGATTACCACCATGCTCCCCCTGCTTAACCAGCGGCAGCGCAGGCTGTTTCTGGCATGTGAGGCAAGGGCGCTGGGGTCCGGGGGGATAAGCGAGGTAAGCAAAATGTCCGGGGTTGCCCGCTTCACCATCAGACGGGGCTTAAGGGAACTGGATGACGCCAAAAACATAGAAGAAGAGAATGGAGGGCGCCGCCGAAAGCCGGGGCCCGGACAAAGAAGCGTAAAGCTGCGTTATCCGAATATTATGAACGACCTGAAGGAACTGATTGAACCGTCATATACACCCGCGGGGACCAGGGAAGAGGTCCTGCACTATACCGGCAAAAGCACCAAGGACATCGCGGAAGCGCTGAAGGAAAAGGGGCTGTCTATATGCGGTTTTACCATCGGCAATCTGCTGAAGGAGGAGGGGTACAGCCTTCAGACGCCCAAGAAAAAGATGGCAATAGAAAGGAGGCATCCCGATAGGGAGGCTCAGTTTAAATATATCAACAAAAAGGCCAGATCATATATGGAGCGGGGAGAGGCGGTCCTGTTTATAGACGCGAAAGAGTTTAAAAACAAAGAGAAAAAAGGCCGCAGGGAAAGCGCGGAGTCCCTGGTATACGACGCTGATTTACTGGCAAAGAAGCTGGGGAAGGCGACCGCCCACGAGGTTTACAAGCTGTTCCGGGACGCCGGCCTTACAAGCGCCGGCGTGACTGACGATACGGCGGGTTTCGCCGTTAAAAGCCTGCGGTGGTGGTGGGAGACGGTGGGGCAAAAATACTACGATCATACCAGGCGGATACTTATTACCGCCGATTTTTGCGGCGGCAAGGGCGGGATATTAAAATTTCAGGAATTGGCAAACGAATTGAACAAGGAAATAACTATTCTGCATTTCCCGCCCGGAACTACCAAATGGGACAAGATTGGGCACCGGTTTTTTTCATTCAGCGGCAGGGATTGGCGGGAGAAACCGCTTGTCAGCGCGGCGGTAATCCTCAGCCTGATAAGCGTTGCGGGGATAGAACCGGGTTTGACGGTGGATTATACGCCGGATTACAATATGTACAAAACCAAGGGCAAAGTATCCGAAGAAGAAAACAGTATACTGAATATCAAGCCGCATGAATTCCACGGGGAATGGAATTATACTATTTTGCCCAAAAGAAACCACCGGAATGTTATTTATAATCCGGTACCCAGGGCCGCGGTAAGCGGATGTGTTATGGAGGAGCTTTCTTGAAAGGGATGATTGATGTAGCGGAAGACACTGGGAAGATTGCCGGGATAATGAATGTCTTCCGGAAGGCCATGGAGATAAGCGCTGACGACATAGCCCGGGACATCGGAGTTCCTGTGGAAGTATACGAGAAGTACGAGAGGGGTGATCCGGATATTCCCCTGAACATTCTTTACCGGATCTCCAACCGCCTGAGAGTCGACGCGACGGTAACGCTGACCGGGAAAGAGCCGTGGATGAAGACCGTCATTGTGTGTGAGGCCGACAAGGGGGTGCGGATGGAACGCTACCCCGAGCGTGAGGAGCCGGATGACGAAACCCCGGATGACGAAGCCTCCCGGGAGGAGAAGCGGGAAAAGCCGGCGCAAAAACAGGGGAAGGAGAAGGCGGAACAGGAAAGCAGGCAGATTTACCGGAAGGGACTGACTATGGCGCCGGAGAACCAGATACTTGAATGGCAGCGGGCCTATTCGACAGGGCTCCATCTTCTTGACGAACAGCACAAGGAATTTATCGAACTGACCAACGAACTCCATGCGGCCAGCAGGCTGGGGTGGAAGTACTCCCAGGGGGTCTTTATGCGGGTTATCCGGTACGCGGTACAACACTTCCAGACGAACCTGAGGAACGAGGAAAAAATAATGGAACGGACCGGCTACCCGGAGTATAAGGCGCACAAGAGGGAGCATGTTCTGTTTTTGAAGGAAGTGCTTAGCCAGGTGCGGGATTTCCAGGCGGGGCAGAAAACGGACGTCAAGGATTTTGTGCTGTTTCTGAGGGACTGGATTCTGTCGCATGTGGGGATCTGCGATAAGGAACTGGGGGTTTACCTGATAAGACTTAAGAGGGAAGGGGCCTTAAGCAGGATAATCATGCGGGTAAGGAGGGATTCGGCGCAGCGTTTGATTATCAGATAAGTTGGAGCAATATCATGGGAAATATAAAAGAATGTTCGGTAGCGGACGTAGAAACATTAGCGGAACTCAATAAAATGTTAATTGAGGATGAAAAGGCGGATAATAAAATGAACATGGCTCAATTAAAAGAACGGATGAAGGATTTTTTGGAGAAGGGGTACAAGGCATATTATTTTTTAAAGGATAATGGCGATATAACGGGTTATGCCCTTTGTGACTTTAACAAAGACCCATTGTATCTAAGGCAATTTTTTATAAAGAGGGAGGAACGGAGAAAGAAACTGGGGAAAGAATTTTTTAAGAGACTGGTTGAACATACAGAAAGGAAAGATATAGAAATAGATGTATATGAATGGAACGAGGCAGGGAAAAGTTTTTGGGAATCGGTGGGATTTGAGAAAAAATATATGCACATGGTATACCGGGAAACTTGACTAAACGGTTACAATACGGTACTATATCCGCATGAGTAATATTACCGTTATTATTCCCTTTATTAATGAGGGAATCGAAGTTGATAAAACCATCCAATCAATACGGGAAACATCGGCATATAATGTGCCGATCATTATTATTAATGACGGCTCAACTGATGGTGTTGATTATAAGAAAGTCGCTCAAAATTATCACGCCGAGTACATTGAGCACGCGGAACGAAAAGGAACCGCGGCGAGCCGCGATGAAGGGGTCGCGAATACCAAAACATGTTATTATTTGACTCTTGACGCTCACATGACGATTTTTACGAAAAATTGGGATACGCGCCTTGAAGAAGTATTGGCAGCCCACCCCAACGCGTTGTTATGCGGCAATACCCATGCTATAGACCCTGTTACCCGGCTTCAAAAACCAAACAAAGCACGGGTATATATGGCGCGTTATTCGGCACCGAAGAAGGCATCAAGGTAAAATGGAACAGCTCCGATCCTTTTCCTGATAATCCTGTGATACCCATTGATTGCGTTCTTGGCGCCGCCTATGCGGGCGATAAAAGTTATTATGAATATATTCACGGCCTTAACGGGCTCGTTGGTTATGGTGTTGATGAAGAATTTTTAAGCCTCAAATATTGGCTTACCGGAAGTTCATGTATCCTTGTAAAGGATTTCGAAGTGGGGCACATTTACCGGGAAAAAAATACTCCGGGCCCTTTTGTCCGCTCCCGGATTGACGCATGTTACAACCGGCTATACCTTCTTGAAACACTGTTTCCGCCCGGCCTCTTAAAAGATACGATTGATGAACGTATTAAAGCCACCTATTCCGCAGCTTATATGGACGCAAAAAAACTAATTGGGGATAAAAAAGAATACATAGAAAAGGAACGGTCTTACCTCAAAAGTATTTTCGCTTCTGACTATATCGAAATTTTATCCCGTCTCGTTAAAATATAATAGAGTTGTTCAGAAACTTCAGTTTCTGTCGAACCGAAGGTTCGCCAACAACCACTTAAAGACGGCAAAACGTGGAGCGTTTTGCGAGACTTGTTTAACAACCAACCGGGTTGTTAAACAGGTCCAATTCTTTCTAGCGCCGTTCAAGCATATCCCGGAAGAACTGCCTGCCTCCGGCGGCGCGCAGGAGCCCCAGGCACAGAAAAGTAAGCGCCGTAAGGATAAAGGCCAGGGCCGCCGCCTTGCCCCAGTCCCCCTGGCTTGCCAGGTTCAGGATCGTTACCGATGCGATTTTTGTTTTAAAGCTGATAAGAAAGATCACCGCGCTTATGGTGCCGGTTGAACGCACAAAGGTAAATACAAAGGCCGATATGATGCCTTTGATCACCAGGGGGCAGATCACGGTAAGGAAAAGCTGGAGCCGGGAGGCCCCCAGGGAGCGGGCCCCGTCGTCAAGGGAACTGCGGATACCCATTACCGAGGAGACCAGGATGCGGTAGGCCGCGGGAAGATTACAGACAACGATGGCAAGGACGATGATGATCCGGGAGCCGGTAAGGCGGAAATAGGGGCCGTTAAAGGCGATTACAAAGGCCAGACCGGTAAGGGAGCCGGGAATCGCGGCGGGGATCATCACCAGGAGATCCACCGTGCGGCGGAAAGGAAGATCGGTGCGCAGGGTCAGGAATGAAAGCAGGGTTCCCAGGACGGCGGTGACGCAGGCGGCGGAGAGGGAGAAGGCCAGGGTGTTGAGAAGTTCCCGCCGGTAGTCCAGCGAATCTTTCAGGTGCCTAAGGGTAAGGCCCGGATCGACTCCCCAGATCCGGGAAAATGCCCCACCCGCCATGGCGAGAAACTGAGCCGCCACAATAAAGGTGATGAAGGCGCAGAAGGCAAAGAGCAGTACCCGTACCGGAAAGGCCGGCAGGGGAAGGGGCATGGAGGAGGAAGAGGAACCTACCGTGGCAAAGCGGGAACTCCTTCTGTGCAGGGCCAGACGCTGCAGGGCGAAGAGGACAAAAGCCGGAATCAGGAGGATGATCCCCAATGCCGCGCTGGCGCCCGCATTGGCCCAGCCGGTAAGCTGGGTGTAGAGTTCCACCGACAGCACATTGTAACGGCCGCCGATAAGCATGGGGTTCCCGAAGTCCCCCAGTACCGAGATGGCGATAAAGAGCAGGGCCGAAACAATTCCCGGCAGGGCAAGCGGGGCGGTAAGGGTTCTGAACACCCGCAGACGGCCGGCCCCGAGGGCCTGGGCGGCGTATTCCAGGGAAGGGTTCATCCTTTCGAAGGTATCCTTGATGATGAGGAAGGCCATGGGGAAGAAACACAGGGTCTGGGCGATCAAGAGGCCGGGAAGCCCGTAGAGGGAGATGTCTAAATGGAGCAGGCTGCGGGTAAAGAAACCCTGCCGGCCGAAAAGCAGGATAAACGAAAGCCCTCCCACAAAGGGAGGGGTTACCAGGTGCAGGATCGGAATAAACGAAAAAAAGCCGGCAAAGGGTATCCCTCCCCGGATCACCGCGTAGGCGTAGATAAAACCGGTGAGTACCGAAAGGAAGGTAGACAGCAGAACGAGAAGCAGGGTATTGGACAGGGCGGAACTGAGACGGGCGGAACCCAGTACCTGCCGCCAACTTTCCCGATCTGCGGCGGACAAGACCCGCAGCAGGGGATAGAGGATGGAAAACAGCAGAAAGGCCAAACACAGGCCCCAGAGGAACCGTACCGGCCCGGATTCCCTCACTCCGGGGGGGAAGAGGCTTCTCCCCAGAGTAACGCCGGTTGTTCCGCTTTTTGAATCCCCCGTAAGCCGTACCTCTCTTTTAGTGCCAATTAAGGTATAGACCCCCCTACTTCACCTCTTGCTGCCACCGGGCAAGGGCTGCGTCCCGCCGGGACCCAGCCAACTCGGAATCGTAGTCAAGCAAATCGAGTTTGTCAATTGAAATGGAACCTTCGGGCTGCTTCGCCTCCGGGTTTACCGGTATGGCCGGGGAAAAGGAGAGGAAAAGTTCCTGAGCCTCCCTGGACAACATGAAGTCCACAAATTTCCTGGCGTTCAGGCGGTTGGGGCCGCCTTTGATTACGGATACCGCGTCAATTTCCCCTACCGTCTTGGGGGGAACCAGGATCTTGACCGGGTGGCCCTGGGCCGCATAGGTCTGCATGGCGTGTACATAGGCCACGCAGATCGAGTATTCGCCGGTTCCGATAAGCCGGGGCGGGGCGCTCCCCGAGGGGGGAAACTGTCCCGCCAGGGCGGCCAGGCTTTTCAGGTAATCCCAGCCCCGGGTTTCCCCCAGCCGCTGAAGCTGGCTCTGGAGGAAAAGGTAGCCGGTGGATGAGGCGGCGGGATCGTTAAAGACCAACTCCCCCTTGAAGGCCGGATCGTTCAGCTCGTCCCAGGTTTGGGGATAGGCCTTGCCGGGGAATTTTTCCTTAAAGCGCCGCTCGTTTACCCCTATCCCCAGGGTAAGGACGCAGAACCCTGTCCAGGTTCCGTCTTCCGCCCGGGTATAGGCCGGTATCCCCGGAACCGCGGCGGAGTTGTAGTTGTCCAGAGCCCCGGCTTTGGCGATGGCGATATGCTGGCTTTCCGCGCCCCCAAGGAACAGGTCCGCCTGGGGGGCGTCCTTTTCGGCAATCACCCGGTTTACCAGTTCCCCGGTAGCCGCCCGGAAGGAATCCACCTTTACGCCCGTTTTCCGGGTAAAAAGTTCCGCCAGCGCCTTGGTGGCGTTTTCGTTAATTACCGAGTAAATCAAAAGTTCACCGGTAACCGGATCCTCCGCCGGGACCGGGCCGGCGGCCTTTACCCCGCTTGCCCAGAGGGCGGGGAGGGCAAAAAAAACCAACAGGGAAAAAATCAACTTTCCGGCGTGCCGCATACATCCTCCTGGGTTACTTTCCCCAAACAAAAGTTTCGGGAAAGCCGCAACATATAAAGCTTTTACCCTGTCAAACGAGACGTGTCAATAACCCCTAGAGGAATAATATGAATTAAGGGGGGGGAACCATCGTTTAGGAACACACCGTTTAGGAACCTTTCAACAACCTCGCCCTGAAGTCGAACCTGCGGTTCGGCGGGGTATTAAACGGACGGAGCAAGTCCGACCCCTCGGCACGAATCAACCCGCAGTTCCCCGGTAACAAAGGAATGGGCCCGGCTCTCCCCCTGTGGCACGATAAGGATCTCCCCATCAGGCCCAATTCCCAGGAGCCTCCCCTCAACCTTTAGCGGCGAATCCGGGCCTCCGGCGATAAAGACCACCGGCCGATCCTTCATAAAGAGCCGCTGTTCCAGTCTGGCCCGCCAATCCTTCCCTTCCCCGCAGCCTTCCAGTTCCCCGTGGAGCCGGAGGAGGATCCTTTCCAGCAGGGCGAAGCGGGAGGCGGCCAGGCTCTCCGGGCTATACCCTCCGGCCCCGGACAGAACCGTGGCGAGGCTTGCGGCCTTTCCCCGGAGTTCTTCGGGAAAACCGGTCTGGGCCACGTTAACCCCGCAGCCGATATGGACAAGCCGGCCGTCCCCCTCGGCCAGGATGCCCGCCAGCTTGCCGAAAGCGCCCTCCGGTCCGGCGGCCATCAGGTCGTTGGGCCACTTTACCCGCACCTTCCCCAGGAGGAGGGGCGCGAAATCTTCCACCGCCTCCGCCACCGCGAGCCCGGTTCTCAGGGTTAGGGCGGGGGGGATGGCGGAAAAATCAGGATACCGGAGCAGCAGGGTAAAGGGGAGGCTTTCTCCCCGGTTCATGTTCCAGGGCCGGTTCCGCCCCCGGCCGCGGCCCCGCTCCTGGAAACCGGCGGCGATGACCGTACCGTGGGGGCTGCCTGAGCCGGCAAGCCGGCGGGACTCGTCCATGGTGCTGGACACCGTCTCCCGGTAGAACACGGGGGCGCCGAAGGGGTTTAACAGGGCAAGGGTCTTCACGGCGCCGCCTTTAATCCCGCCGGTTTATTGCCCGGTTCATTACCAGGATCTCATTCACGAAACCGCGCCCCGAAGCATCCGAATTGATTGCCCGCTTTGCCCGAACCGGTACTACTTCAAAATCCCGGTACAGATCCCGGATAAATTCCGTGTCCGCGTTGCTCAGGATGCATTCCGCCCCCTCCTCCGTCATCCGGGCAAAGAGATCCCGAAGCCGCCGCTGTTCATCCTCGCCAAACCCGCCGGCCTGGTATCCGGTAAAATTGCTTTTATCCGGGCTGTGATAGGGAGGATCGAAGTAGATGAACGAATGCCTGCCGGCGCCCGATAGGGCGGCTTCAAAGTCACGGTTCAGTATCGTAACATCGCCGGCGTTCAAATAAGCGCTGATCCGCCGCAGGACGGCTTCCTCACAGATAACAGGGTTCCTGTATTTTCCGTAAGGCACGTTAAACAGACCCCGGGAATTTACCCGGTAGAGGCCGTTGTAGCAGGTTTTGTTGAGAAATATGAGGCGCGCCGCTTTTTCCACATCCCCCAGGGCCTTAAAGGTTTCGGCGTTCCGGTCCAGATCCCGGATTTGATAGTAATAGGCTTCACTGTTTTTCCGCCGGTGACCGTCCAGCAGTTTTACTAGGGTATCAACATGATCTTTTACGGCCCGGTAGGTCATTATCAACTGGGTATTAGAGTCGTTTATTACGGCTTTCCGGGGCCGCAGATGAAAAAGAACCGCGCCGGCCCCCACAAAGGGCTCGTAATAGGTATACGCGGCCATATCGGGGGGAAGGTTCTTTTCTATTTCCGGCAGCAACTGCCTTTTCCCCCCGGCCCATTTCAGATAGGGCTTCATCGGGGACTTGTCCTTTACCATAGGCTTATCCTATCCTGATGGCGCGAAAACGGCAACTTTGAAAACCCGGAGGAAACATGCCCTTAGTATGCCTGGATCTTGAAGGAGTGCTGGTTCCCGAAATCTGGATTGCCTTCGCGGAGGCCACGGGGATCCCCGAATTCCGGCGGACCACCCGGGACGAGCCGGATTACGACAAACTGATGCAATCCCGCATCGGGCTTCTGAACCGCCACAGGCTCAGGCTGCCGGATATCCAGCGGGTTATCGGAACCATGTCCCCCCTGGAAGGGGCGGAGGATTTTACCGCGAAACTGCGGGAGCGGACCCAACTGGTGATCCTCTCCGATACCTTCGAGCAGTTCGTCAGGCCCCTCATGGCCAAGCTCTCCTGGCCCACCCTCTTCTGCAACAGCCTGATGACGGCGGAAGACGGAACCGTTACCGGTTACCGGCTGCGGCAGCGGGAAGGCAAAAAACACGCCGTGGCGGCCTTTAAGTCCATCAACCTGCGGGTTTTTGCCGCCGGGGACTCCTTCAACGATTTAAAGATGATAAACGAGGC
>JAISWN010000071.1 GCA_031271075.1 Treponema sp. | reverse complement strand
TCTTTCCGTGATTGCCAATACAAATGGTATATCAAATACCAAAGTTTCAAAAGAAAATTATGCTAAAATTCAATCCGGCATGACGACGACGCAAGTTTCTGAAATTATGGGAAAATCAGATATGGTATCTGAATCAGAAACACCCGGTCTTGGGAAAATGGAATTATGGCATTATCAATTAGGAACGACCGCCATTGATGTAACATTTTTCAACGGGATGGTTTATGATAAAACATGGACGGAATTGTAATTATGCAACATGCGCAGGGTTCCGTGTGCCCAAGTCATTCCCCAGCCGGCGTAGCTGGGGAACATTCCCACTTCACCCTCAGGGCCCTTGTCCGGGCCGCCAAACCCTTTGATGCCGCGTGTGGCCTCGATTATCCAAGAGCGCCGGCGGCCCTACAGCTTATTCGCCAAAGAACGTAAATTCGCGCTCATTATCCGATCCGGCTTCCGGTTGTAGAAGGCAATCAACTCTTCTATACAGGTCTTTAACTCCGCCCGGGCCGCGGCGTCATCCAGATTCCGCCGGAGATTCGGAATTTTAAGCTGGGTCCCCGGTATAATCACGTCAGGATTATCTCTTATCCCCGGGTTGGCCAGGATGATGAGGGGGTAGTAATAGCCGTTCCCCTGGCCGTAGTAACGCAGGGCAAGTTTAGACAGGGTATCTCCCCACACAACCCGGTGGGTTTGGACGCCTTCCAGGATAACGCCGCCTCCCTCCTTTGGGGGCGGAGATTTCGTTTCAGGCTGCGGAGCCGAAGCCGGCTTGGCGTTTGAGGCCGGCTTGGCGTTTTGGGCCGGCGGAGAGGCCGGCTTTGCCTCCGGAGGCGGATTCGGCTGGGGGGCTGGTTTCGCCGCCGCGGGCGGGACTTCCGGGGCCGGTTCCGGGGAGCTTTGCCGGGTACTCTGGCAGGAATCAATAAAAATAACCGCCAGGATCAATAAAAGACAGCTAAGATACTTTTTCAGCATAGTGGATCTCCTTAACAAATTTTTATCGGCAAAAAACGTGTCGAAACATGAACCAAAGGCTCGCGTTTTGGAAATATCCAACAAACCGGCAATATTTCATTCAAAACTATGTCATTCAAAACTAAGGCCCATAACCTGATCCACCGGCAGGGAAAACACGATGCCCCCGGCCTTGGTGGTGATCCCGCAGGCCAGGCTTACGGCCTGCATAATGGGAACCTTCTTTTCACGGCTGCTAAGGACGATGACGATTTCCTTTTCGTCCTGAACGGAAACGCCGAAAAATTTCACCGGCCCGCTGGAGGCCAGGCCCCGGGCGCTGAGGACGGTTCCCCCGGTGGCCCCCGCTTCCCGGGCGGCGGTCATAAAATCATCGCTGTAACCTTGGTTTATTATGGCGATAATAAGGTCGTTTTTAATTTCGCCGCTCATAGCCGGCCCTCCCTCTAGGGTAATTTTTTCGTTTTTGGTGATGCTCTCTTTAAAAACATGCAGAATGGGGGTGTTTATCCCCGAAAGGGGAACGGTAAAGGCGATGCCCGCCCCGGGATTACGCCGCCCGATCTTTTTACGAACCTCCCGCATAAGAACCGGCGCCATTATCTCCTGTTCCAGGCAGATGACCACCGCCTTGTCGCTCGCGCCGATACCCAAAAGATCCAGAACCTCCGAGCTTGCCGTTCCCAGACCCTTACTGATGAAGTGAAAACGGACCTTTTCCTCCTCGAAAATCCGGGTTACAAGCTGGGCTTTGTTCCAGTCGATGATAAAAACCGTCAGTTTTATCCGGGGCGGGGCTTTTAAATCCGGTTCCGGGGTCTTGCTCCCCCCGCTCCGCAGCCGGGGAAACTTAAAGGGCCATTTAAAGACCTTTTTTTCAGCCATTGAAAGGCTCCTCGAAAAGCGTAACCGCGCCCAACTCCTCCGGGCTGCCGATGGGTATTACCTCTTCCGCCGGCCGGACCGCCTTCATCTTGGCGCCGTAAACCAGGCCCATAAGCTGGATGATGATCAGGGGGGTCATGGCAACCATGGCCACGATCCCAAAGGCGTCGGTCATCAGGTCTCTCCCCGCCCCTTCGGCGGTACCCATGGCAAGGGGAAGCAGAAAGGTACTGGTCATGGGGCCGGAGCAGACGCCGCCTGAGTCAAAGGCGATGCCGGTGAAGATCTTGGGTACAAAAAAGCTGAGGATCAGGGCAAAGGCGTAACTGGGGATGAGGATCCACATAATGGGAATACCGGCAAGGATACGGATCATGGTGATGGCCAGGGCGATGGCCATGCCGATAGACAGGCCCCGGTTCATCACCTTGTGGCTTATGACCCCGCCGGAGATATCCTCCACCTGCTTGTTGAGTACGTGAACCGCCGGTTCCGCGGCCACGATAAAGTAACCTATCACCATGCTTAAAGGAACCAGGATCCACTTAAAAGAAGCCGCCCCCAACCGGGAACCCAGGAGCTGGCCGACCGGGATAAAGCCCACGTTCACCCCCGTAAGAAACACCACCAGCCCGATAAAGGTGTAGATAAAGCCCACCGCGATACGGCCCAGTTGGTGGCGCTTGTAGCGCCGGGTGAAGATCTGGAAGATCAGGAAAAAGACCACGATGGCCCCCAGGGCCACGGACACATCCTTGGCGTAAAGGGGAAGTTCAAGGGCGAAATGCTTTACCACCTCCCGGGAATTTTCTACCTGGGGCGCGGAGAAGCGGGCCGGATCTATGCTGTCCGGATTATTGATGATCCCCAAAAGCAGAACCATCAGGATGGGGCCCACACTGCACAGGGCCACCAGGCCGAAGCTGTCATCCTGGGAATTTTTGTCGCTGCGGATCGAGGCCACGCCTACCCCCATGGCCAGGATGAAGGGCACCGTTATCGGCCCGGTGGTAACCCCGCCGGAGTCGAAGGCCACCGGGATAAAAGCGCCGGGGCTGAAATAGGA
>JAISWN010000017.1 GCA_031271075.1 Treponema sp. | reverse complement strand
ACCAGGATGTTCCGGCCCAGGGCCAGTTCCCCGTTCCGGGTGGCCGGTCCGTCGGCAATCACCTGGCCCTTGACCACCTTGTCCCCCAGCTTGACGATGGGCCGCTGGTTGTAGCAGGTGTCCTGGTTGGTCCGCTGGTACTTCGCCAGCCGGTACACGTCCAGGCCCTCCTCGCTGGTTTCGGGAATCCTGGTCTTATCGTCCTCCGGCTTAAGGATGATCTCCTGGGAGGTAACCCGCTGAACCGTCCCGTTGCGCCGGGCCTTTACCAGGACCCCTGAATCGTAGGCGCACTTCCCCTCCATCCCCGTCCCCACCCGGGGGGCCTCGGGGAACACCAGGGGAACTGCCTGGCGCTGCATATTGGAACCCATCAGGGCCCGGTTGGCGTCATCGTGTTCCAAAAAGGGGATAAGAGAGGCGGAAACCGAGATGATCTGTTTGGGGGATACGTCCATGTACTGAATTTCCTGGGGGGAACGGGTGGTATAGTCCCCCTGGCGGCGGCAGGAAACCTGCTCATCCGCGAAGGAGCCGTTGGTGTTCAGCTTGGCGGAGGCCTGGGCGATGTAGTAACGGTCCTCGTCCATGGCGGAAAGGTATTCAACCTCCTTGTCCGCCTTGCCCTCCACCACCTTGCGGTAGGGGGTTTCCAAAAAGCCATACTCGTTTACCCGGGTATAGTTAGCCAGAGACACGATAAGGCCGATATTCGGCCCCTCCGGGGTCTCGATGGGGCACATGCGGCCGTAGTGGGTGTAGTGGACATCCCGGACCTCAAAGCCCGCCCGTTCCCGGGAAAGGCCGCCGGGCCCCAGGGCGTTAAGCCGCCGCTTGTGGGTCAGCTCCGCCAGGGGGTTCACCTGATCCATGAACTGGGAAAGCTGGCTGGACCCGAAAAATTCCTTGATAGCCGCCACCACCGGCTTAATCGAGATAAGATCCTGGGGCTTAATGGTGTCGGTCTCTTTAAGGCTCATCCGCTCCTTGGCGATCCGTTCCATGCGGCTAAAGGCCATCTTCATGGAATTGGCCATTAGCTCCCCCACGGAGCGGACTCGCCGGTTCCCCAGGTGGTCAATATCATCGATGTTCTCGTCCCCCACATAGACTTTGATGAGGAACTTCATGGTGGCGATAATGTCCTGCCGCGTAAGGGTAAATTCCTCCAGGGGGGGCTTGTAGTCGAACTTCTTGTTGAGCTTGTAACGGCCCACCTTCCCCAGATCGTAGCGGCGGCTGGTAAAGAACATTCCCAGAAGATCCTTCCCCGCCGCTTCCACGGTGATAGACTCCCCGGGCATGAGGACCGAGTACACCGCCGCCAGGGCGTCTTCCCGGGAAGGCTCGTCCCGGCTGGGATCTTCCTTGACAAATTTGATCTCCTCCCGCTCAAAGCAGTTGAGGAGCATGTCGGAATTAAGGGAATCTTCGGCCTCGAAGTTGATCACCTCCACCTCGGGGATGCCGTTGGCCAAAAGCTCATCCACATTGTGGGGGTGGAGTTTTTCCCCGGCCCGGTAGAGCTTCTTCTTCTCTTCCCCGCCCTTCTTCGCCGGGGCCTCCCCGGCATCTTCGGCGGCGATCCACACGGCGGAGGACAGAATCCGGCCGGAAAATTTTTCCCTGGTTTCCCGGTCGTCCTTTACCTCCAGAGTCTCCGTCCGGTAAAAGGCCCGGATAATGTCCTCCCGGCTTTCGTAACCCAGGGCCCGGAGGAATATGGTCCCCAGGATCCGCTTTTTCCGGTCGATCTTGGCGTAGATAAGCTCCCGCTTCTGGTCGATCTCGAATTCCAGCCAGCTCCCCCGGTAGGGGATGATCCGGGAGGAGAAGATCCCCTTTTCATGGCTAAAGATGACCCCCGGCGAACGGTGGATCTGGGAGACCACCACCCGTTCCGCGCCGTTGATGATGAAGGTTCCCCGCTCCGTCATGATGGGGATGTCCCCCATGTAGATATCCTTCTGGCGGATCTCCCCGGTCTGGGTAAAGATCAGGTTCACCCGGGCCTTCAAGGACACCGCATAGGTCAGCCCCTTCTGCTTACAGTCATGCTCGGAGAATTTGATATTATCTTCGTCCAGGGTGTAATACTCGTACTCCAACACCATGTCCCCGTTGGGGCTTTCGATGGGGAAGGTCGCCCTGAACACCTCTTCAAGGCCCTGCACATCCGGCTTTCCGCCTGCCCGGAGTTTTTCCCGCTGCAGGAAACGCTCGTAAGAACAAAGCTGGATGTCGATAAGATCCGGCAGTTCCATCACATCCTGGATATCTTTGCCAATATAAGTCCGTTTCACCGTTGGTTTTGCTTTTACCATTCTCTCCCCCTGCTATTCGCTGCCCGGTAAGTTTTTTACCCGGTAAATTTTTACATTAAAGCTTCCCCAAAAATCAATTCTGGGGAAAGCAGCCTTGAATCTTAGAGAAAAAACGGGATTTTGACCGCTTTTCCCATTACCACCCGGATTGCTCCGGCTAAATTACAAAAGTCCCGGCATAAAACCGGAACTTTATCCATCTGTTCGGGAAAAACAACTATCCGTCCCCTACAGGACGCCGGGCCGGCATACCGCGCCAAAACCGGCGCGGCGCTGCCTGAAACCGCTTCTGTTCCGGCGGCCTTACTGAATCTCAATGGTACCGCCCGCGGCAGTAACGGATCCCTTGATTTTATCGGCCTCTTCTTTGGTGACATTTTCCTTGAGGGTCTTCGGGGCGCCTTCCACAAGTTCTTTCGCCTCCTTAAGGCCAAGCCCGGTAACGGCCCGGATTTCCTTGATAACCGCGATTTTCTTGGTATCTTCATAGGCCTTGAGGATGACGGTGAATTCGGTCTTCTCCTCCTCAACCGCGGCGGGCGCGGCGGCTCCGGGTGCGGCGCCCGCCGCGGCAATCGCCACGGGCGCGGCGGCGGAAACCCCGAATTTTTCTTCCAGGGCTTTGACCAGCTCTGAAACCTCCAGAACGGTCATTGACGAAATCGCCTCGATAATCTCTTCTTTTGTGGCTGCCATTTTAGCTTCTCCTTAAATACATTTGCGCGTTTCGTACGAACCGCGCCCGGCAAAGCCGGAAAACAACCCGACAGGACAGCAGCAAGGGGCTATGCCCGGCGAAGCCTGACGGATTTTGTTGGTTTTTTAAGAGGCCTTCTTGTCCCCCGCCGCCTTGATAACCCGTACCACCCGGACGGGGATATCGTTTAGCGCCCCGGCGAGATTCCGGGCGGGCCCGTTCAGCACCGACATGAGCATGGAAATAAGTTCCAGCCTGCCGGGAAGCCTGGAGAACGCCTCGGTCTCCTGAGCGGTGTATACCGTATCCCCAATCAGGGCGCCTTTGACCTTGAGGACCGGATGTTCCGCGGCGAAGCGGAGGAGGATCCTGGCAACCTCATTGGAATCCCTGGGGGCAATGGCCACCGCGGTAGGGCCGGAAAGGTACTCCGACACCCCCGAAGGAGCCGAAAGCTGCTCAAAGGCAATCCGGGCAAAGTTGTTCTTTATCACCCGGTACCGGACATCTTTCTCCCGGAGCTGCTTGCGAAGGGCGGTGATCTGCTCCACCTTAAGCCCCCGGTAATCGGTAAAGATAAAGTCCCTGGAAGCGCCAAAAGCGTCTTTCAGTTCCTGTATGGAAGCGGTCTTGGCATCCTGTATTTTCTTCGCGACTATTGCCATCGTAAACTCCTTATCGCGGAATTTGCCGCACAAACTCCGAAAATCCCCCGGTTTTTCATTCCTGATCCTTGATGGAGACCCATACGCCGGGGCCCATGGTGGAAGCCACCGAAACGGTCTGGATAAATTCCCCCTTGGCGTCGGCCGGCCGTTTCCGCCTGATCTCCGTTACCGCCGTCTGGATATTCTCGGCGATCTTGGCAGATTCCATGGAGACTTTGCCCACCGCCAGATGCACCACCCCGGTCTTGTCCGCCCGGAATTCGGTGCGGCCTTTTTTCAACTCCGCCAGGGCACCTTTCAGATCGAAAGTTACCGTACCGGTCTTGGGGTTGGGCATAAGCCCCTTGCGGCCCAGAACCATACCCAGTTTGCCCACATCCTTCATCATATCCGGCGTAGCAACGGCCACATCGAAATCCGTCCAGCCCCCCTTGATCTTTTCGACAAGGTCGCCGGCGCCTACAAAAGCGGCGCCCGCGTCCTGGGCTTCCTTTTCTTTTTCCGGTTTGCAGAACACCAGTACCCGCTTTTCACCCCGGAACTGGTTGGGAAGCACCACCGTATCCCGCACAGACTGGCTTTTTTTCAGGCTTAACTTCACGGAAAGATCCACCGTCTCGTCAAATTTGGCATAGCACATGGTTTTAACCACATTCAGGGCTTCGCTAAGCTCGTAAGAGTTTGCGGGATCGTACTTCTTGAGGCTTTCCCGGTATTTTTTCCCCCGGCTCATTTTTCCACCTCCACACCCATGGACCGGGCGGTTCCGGCGATGATCTTCATGGCGGCCTCTACATCGTTGGCGGAAAGATCCGCCATTTTCAGCCTGGCGATTTCCTCCAGCTTTGCCTTGGGAAGCTTGCCCACCTTTGTCTTGTGCGATTCAGCCGAGCCCTTTTCAAGGCCGACAGCCTTCTTGATCAGCACCGCCGCCGGGGGCGTTTTGAGGATAAAGGTAAAGGACTTATCCTGATAAATGGTGATAAGCACCGGGATGATAAGCCCCGCCTCCATGGATTTTGTCCGATCATTGAACTGCTGGACAAACTGGGGGGCGCTTACCCCGTGAGGGCCCAAAGCGGGACCTACAGGCGGGGCCGGGGTGGCCTTGCCCGCAGGGCACTGCAGCTTGACGAGGGCGGCGACCTTTTTCTTTGCCATAAAAACTCCTTCGTGGTATGACCGGATCAGCCGGTCTGACGAGACGTTTTTAACGCCTCTCCCACTATTTAGTGTCTGTCCCTAATGTGTCTACATTATGGACAGGCTCTGTTTAACCAATGTAAACGCCCGCGGCGTTTTACAGCTTTTCAACCTGTAAAATATCGACTTCCACCGGCGTGTTTCTGCCGAAGATACCGACCATGACCTTGAGCTTGTTCTTTTCCAGGTTAACTTCCTCGATGGTTCCGGTAAAGGACTCAAACGGCCCGTCAATAATCTTAACCTGCTCCCCGGAGGAAAAAGACTGCCGGGTGCGGACCGGCCGCTCGCCCTTGATCTCACCGGATTTCTGCAAAATAGACCGGGCCTCATCTCCCGAAAGGGGCTGGGGTTTCCTGTCCGCGGGAGTTCCCACGAAGCCCGTAACCCCCTGGATCTTCTTGATCCGGGAACAGACAGCCTTCCATGTCAAGTCGGAAAGATCCATTTCCACCAGCACATAACCGGGAAGGAATTTTCGGGTCTGGGTTCGTTTTTTCCCATCCCGAACCTCTACCACCTCTTCCGACGGAACCTTGATATTCCGGACTATTTCCTTGTCCAGTTCCCCGCTTTCGGTCATCATGCGGATAGTTTTTTCGATTCTGTTCTCGTACCCCGAATAGGTATGGAGGACATACCAGCCCGTAGCCATCTTTTTCCTCTGATTTCCCTAAAATATCGCCCGTATCCCGAAAAGCAGAAGCACATCCACCAGGCCCAGGGCCACGGCAATGATGACGGTAGAAACGATTACCACCTTGACGGAGCTAACCACGTCGGCCCGGCTAGGCCAAACGACCTTCCGCAACTCCGCGTAAGACTCTTTAACAAACGATACAATAAATTGAACAGGTTTATTCATAACCATCCTCAATACTTATTTTCCGGTCCCAGGCGCAGAAGGCCTCGCCCTTC
>JAISWN010000380.1 GCA_031271075.1 Treponema sp. | reverse complement strand
TTTTCAAAAGTCAGTTCCGCGTAAAAGCCGTCATCCACCAGTTCGTTGGTAACATGGGTGAAGGTGGCGTAGACCTTTTTCACTTTTCCGGGGATCATCTGCAGGGCCTGATCCAGGATGTGGACGCCCCAGTCCAGTACCATGCCCCCGCCGTGTTCGGGAAGCCCCCGCCAGTCGCCGGGTATACCCCGGGAGCCGTGAACCCGGGACTCAACACGGAACACCTCGCCCAGAATTTTTTCATCGTAGATCTTTTTTGCCGTCAGATAGTCTTCGTCCCAGCGGCGGTTCTGATGCACCGCGAAGACCTTCCCCGCTTTCCGGGAGGCGCCGATCATCTCCCCGAACTCTCCCGAGTTGAGGGCTACCGGCTTTTCGCAGACCACATGCTTCCCCGCCTTCAGGGCCTCCAGCACCATGGATTTGTGAAGCTCATTCGGGACCGCCACCAGGACAATGTCAACGGCCGGATCCCCAAGGAGTTCCCCAAGGGAACCGTAGGCTTTTAGACCATGCTCCCTGGCGAACTGCTGCCTGGCCTCGGCAATGTCATACGAACCGATAACCGAAAGATTTTCAAAACCTTTCCCTTCGCTGAGCTTCTTCCCGCCGAACCATGCCCCTTCGTTGATGAGTTCACGGTGCCAGTTGCCCATGCCGCCCAAGCCGATTATAGCCAGATTATGATTTTCCATAAAAACACCTCTTGGCTTAGTATAGCGAATTTCAGGGGAGAGATAGAAGTACGCGCGTTGCCTCACGAAAAATGTTACCGAAAAGAGACCGTGCCTCATTTTGAAAAAGTAACCCAAATCAACGCAGACTATCCGATTGCCACAGCTATCGGAGGTCAACATGGGGTTAACTATAGGATAACCGGTTACAAAAACCGGAAATCCGCGTTGCGGGTCCTGAACAAGCCACAGACGGCGGCGGCCCTGTAAGATGAGAAGGTCCTCTACGCGGCCTGCCGGATCGATGGGCCTGTTCTTCCGGCCCTAAATCAGTCCCCTGCCGGGAAAAACCCAATCGCTCCGTAGCCCACGAAGGAATCCGGCGTTCCCTCCGCATCCGCGCTGGTACCGTAGGCAAGGAGGCGCGGGGTAAACCCCTGGACAAGGTCCCGGGCAGAGGTTTTCCCAGGCCCTTCACCTTGGGCCGGGGAGGCGGCGAAACCCATGGCGCCCAGTACGGCCCCGGCGGAACAGGCGGAAAGCTCCCCCTCCGCCCGTTCCAGGACGGCGGCGCGGTCTCCGGCCAGAACCGCCTGGATAAAGCGGCGATCGTTTACTTCCCGCACCCATTTCAGGGCGGCCTCCCCCCGGCCCTGGGGGAAAAAGCCGTAATTTGCCCCGTAATGGGTCAGATCTGTGGAACCCAGAACCGCCAGCTTCCTGCCCAGGGCAGCGGCCCCGGCGGACAGGAGCGCGCCGGTTTCCCAGGAGGAGGAATCGGCGGGAAGCCGCAGGGCAAGGAGTTTCGCGCGGGGGAAGAAGAAGTGAACCATGGGAACCAGAGCCTCTACCGTATTGTCACGGTAACGATCCGGCGCCCAGCCGATCCCGCCGGAACACCGGGCCTTCCGTTCCAGGGCGGCGGTAAAGGCGTCCCGGAGTTCCCCGTCCATGGGCATAAGCCCCAGGGGGCTGCGGAAGGCGTCTTCCCCGGCAACCAGAATCGGGGAGGCCGCGGCCAGATGCCCCCCCAGGATTGCCACCGTATCCGCTTCCCTGTCCAGGGAAGACACGGCGGCCGCGGCGATTTTGCCGGAAAAGAACCAGCCCGCGTGGGGGGCGATGGCGGCCCCGGCCCGGGGGAGGCCCTCCCCGGCCCGTGATTCCTCCAGAAAACGGGCAATCCCGGCGGCATCCCGGGGGTACCATCCTGCGGGGAGGAAAGATTCCCGAATTTTCATTTGGTTCATATAACACAAAGATAATACTGGTGCTTAACGATATGTCAATGAACCTGAGAACCATCAAGACTATTCTGGAAACGGAGTACGATGAAAGTCCCGGTTCACATCCTGTTCCCGGCCTTCTTCCCGGCCCCTCGCTTCCCACTTCGCCGTAAGTCCAAACTCTTCCAGCGCCGCATCAAGACAGGTCCGCAACACCTCCCTGAACCCACTGCCGTTCGCCTGTAGTACCACATAAATATATGCCGATAGGGGCGCATCCTTCGGCATCCCCTTCCCCCGGCCGCTTACTCTCAACTATCTGTATTCCAACTATGTTCCCCACTTCTGCTTTTCCGGTTTATCTCCTCCGGGTTTAATGGTGAAGCTCTCCTTTTACTGAGACTATTTACCGGGACTACACGCATAAAAACGGCGTTTTGCAAACCGCCGCGCCGGGATCCCTGCGGAAGCGTTAGAAGGGCCGCGCTTCGGCGGCTCCGCTTATAGCGGATATCTGTAAACCTATGGCTTAACCGGATTAGGATATTCACGGGGGATACGGAGAAAGCAGGTTTTTCTTTCTTTCTCTTGTTTTTTTATTTCTTTCAGAAATCTTTGTGTCTTCTGTGCTTAAAATTCTTAATTTTTACTGATTTTGACTTGTTCCCTGAAGAAAAGTAAAAGTAATGGCAGAAATCCCGGCTGTTTGGCTTGACAAGAGAAGCCTCATTCCTTAGGGTGGGTAAATGCCTTCCGGTGTTTTTTCAACTCTACCGGCAAACTTTTTTTCTCCTCTGACAGGGGGAAACCGGGAACATTACGCGGCCCTCCTGGTGCTTTACTATCGGCTCTTTCAGGAAAACGCCCGGGGTCTGGAACGGGAACTGGTGATCCGCGAATTCATGGGGTACCTCTCCCTGCACCAGGACAGTCTTGCGGAAGAAGAAACGGAGGACGGGGTCGCCGAAACGCCGGAAGATGCGGGAACCAGGACACAGCAGGGGGAACTGGACTTCGGCTTCCTCCGGAAACCGGAGGAAGCCGCGGCGCCGGGGGGAGGGCCGGACGAAAACAGCAAGACTGTTCCCACGCCGGCGGGAGGCCGCCGCTTGGACGAGCGGGTTCTGGCGGGCCGTTTTCTCCGCCGGCTCACCGGAGCGGGCTGGCTTGGGGAAGAAACACTGGCGGACTTTAGCCGGGTCATCAATATCACTGCCTGGGGCAAGCCTTTCTTCGAGGCCCTGGTCCGGGTGGAGGA
>JAISWN010000324.1 GCA_031271075.1 Treponema sp. | reverse complement strand
AAATGGTCATAACCAGCCCCCAAAATAACGCGACGGCCCAGGCCGGAACAGAGAGCCCCAGCGTTTCCGCCGCCATAACGCTGAAGGAGGCCCCGCATATCGCGGCCTGTACCCCGAACCAGCCTGTACTGGTAATGCTTATCAACAAGGCGGAGATACACCGGGCGCCCTGAACCCCCAAGCCTTCCGCGCTGACGATTGTCGAGGGCAGCCCCGAACGGCAGCTTTGTACCCCCATAAAACACGCGCAGCCCAGGAGGATAAGACCGCCGGCAGCAGTACAGAAGAGAACCCCGCCGAGAGACAACCCTTCCCCCAGCATGCCTCCCACCATAAGGGCGGGGATACAGATCAATTGACCCGCGGTGATTAAAACAAAGGTTCCCCCCCGATCCTGTTTGCTGTCTTCCGTTACTTTGAATGTAAGCATTTTGTTTGCGCTCTCCTTTCTTTTCTAACCCAGGATACAGGAAAACACGGGAAACTTCAATGTCAAAAAACCGCTTCCGCCGCCCCGGGCCGTGCCGCATGATCATGATAAACGAGCGGCAGTTTTGCATGTACTCGGGGAAACCACGGATGCCGCGGCGTTTGACCCGGGCGTTCCTGAAAATACGGCTTTCGCCTGAAAAACCGCAGGACTTGTGAGATAACCAACCGGGTTATCGAACAAGTCAATATTTCCCCCCCTTCAGATTTTATTTGGTCATTGATAATTCCCGCGATGCCGGAAAAGGATCCTCTCCAAAAAACTTACCAGCATGAAAAAGAAAATCCCCAGCAGTGACGTAATAAAGATATACGCCCATCCAACAGTCAACTGCGACGTTCTAAGGGTATTGCGAATGACAAAGCCCAGTCCCTCCACGGAAGCCGCAAAATACTCGCTGATGATCACGCCTATCATGGCCGCCGCGATGTTGATGCGCAGGGCGGTGAATATGTAGGGCAGGCAGTTTGGGAGGCGGAGTTTGAAAAAAGCGTCCGCCCTGGTACCCGCGTGGGCCTCGATGAGATCCAGGGAAAAGGGCTTAAGATCGGTAAGGCCCCGGTACACATTCACGCTCATGGCAACCATGCTGACGAGGGAAACAACCGCCGTCTTCGCCGCAAAGGCGGAAGAGGCAAACCACAGGCGCATGATGGGGGAGAGGGCAACAATGGGAATGGCGTTGAAAGCGGAAATTATGACGAGACCCCCCTCGCCCCAGACGGGATTCAGGGCCGCAAAAAGGGCGGCAAGAAAGCCCGCGGCGGATCCAATGGCGATTCCCGCAAGGAACACCTGGATCGTTACCCAGGAATCGCGGGCTATCTTTGCCCTGTTTTCCAGGATAACCCGGAGAATGGTACTCATCCTGGGGAGCTGGACTTCCGGGACCCCGAGGGCAAGATGGAGCAGCCGTGTTTCGTTGAGCGTCAGGATAAGGACCCCGAACAAAACCGGAGGCAAAACATTTCTTGTTATAAAGAGGGATCCTTTACCGCCCATTTACCTTCCTCCGTATTTGTAGGGTATGCAAATTTTTTCGATCATGACGATGGCCTGACAGCTCAAGATTCCCAGCGCCGCGGAGAGCAGCACCGTTGACCAGAAGACCATGATGGGAATGCCGCCGTAGAGGGAATAGGTGATTAAATAGCCGAGGCCCGACGCTCCCCCCAGGGTGTCGACCAGGATGGCGGCGGTGACCGCCATGGGCGCCGCGATCTTCATGCCGGAAAACAAAAAGGGCAGCGCCGCGGGGATCATCAGTTTGCGGTATATCGTCCCTTTTCCCGCCGCCAGGGAATACATGAGGGTTATTTTTTCAGGATCGACACTCTTGAAACCGGTAAGGGTATTGGCGGCTACCGGAAAGAACGTGATGAACGCCGCGATGAAAATCCGGGTCTGCCCTATATCGCCGATGATTCCGGTAAGAACGGGCGCCAGCCCCAGAATAGGTATCATCTGGGAGATGAGCAGGTAGGGAAAGATCATGCGTTCCGCCACAACGGCAAGGCTCATCACCAGGGCAAGCAAAAAACCGGACCCCGCGCCGAAGATGAATCCGATGAGGGCCCGGGACAGAGTTTGGCCCGCATGGGAGAATATCAGGGCCCCCCGGCTGAAAAGGTTCAAAACCACAAGGTGCATATAGGGCAGGGTCTTTGACGCCATTTTATCTTTTACCACATCGGCAAGGACAAAGGAGGTCTCCTGCCACGCAAGAAAAATGACGCAGAGCCAGACAATAACAATGATGCGGCCCCTTAACCTGCCGGCGCGGATAGTATTCATCATATACCTTCAAAACTATTGCGTATTTTAACGACCAGTTCGTTGAAACGGAGACTGTTCCGCATTTCGGCGCGGCGCGGCCGGGGCAGATCAATTTCAATCTCCGCCGAAAGCCGTCCCGGATGCGGACTTAATACAAAAACCTTGTCCGAAAGAAAAACCGATTCCGCTATGTTGTGGGTAACAAAGACAACAGTCTTGTTCGTCTGCCGCCAAATCTGCAAAAGATCTTCGTGCAGTTTTTCCCGGGTAAATTCATCCAGAGAGGAAAAAGGTTCGTCCATCAAAAGAATTTCGGGATCAATGGCAAAGGCCCGGGCAATGGAAACCCTTTGCTGCATTCCCCCCGACAGTTCG
>JAISWN010000269.1 GCA_031271075.1 Treponema sp. | reverse complement strand
CGGGAGACATTTTTCGAAGAGTTACGATTTTCGTTTCGGCGTTTTCTGCATGAGAGCTGGGAAGAGTTCCTGATTTTCGTCCTTGGGGATGAACCAGGCGGGTAAATGTAAAATTGCTGCAATACGAAGGGTTTTTCTTGACATATCTTATGGAAAGGTTGTATCCTCCTTTTGGTGTTACGTAGCCTTATGGGGCTATGAGTCATAAAGATTGGTAAACATAGTATACGCATGTATAACTATAAAATCATTTTTTGAGGAGGATGGTATGAAACGCACTGTTGCTACCGTGGTGGGGGCGCTTCTCGCGCTTAGTGTCCTGCTTGGCTGTCAGAAAAAATCGGGGGGGGGGGGGGGGGGGGGGGGGACCCCCGGGGGCCACCCCGGCTGTCACGGGTGGGTAGGGTCAAACCCCCGGACCCCCCCACCCCAGGGGGCCTCCCAGGCTGAGAAGCTTGTCTTCTGGACATCCCACGGACCGCCCGACAACGGGGTTCTTGAAAACATCGCAAACGCATACAACGCCACCAATCCGGCGGTACAGGTTCAGTTTGTGCAGGTGCCTGGTTCCGAAACTGACGTTACCAGCCTAATGACCGCGGTACGCGGGGGAACCGGCCCGGATGTGTATATGCTGGACAGGTTTACCGTTGCCCAGCGGGCTTCCGACGGCCTCTTGGAGGACTTGACGGAGGACCTGGCAAAACTCGATACCAATCTAAAAGACAAGTACCTGGCCTTTGCCTGGGAGGAAGACCAGTACCGGGGCAAAACCTACGGCCTCCCCTTTGACACCGACACCCGGGGGCTTTTCTACAACAAGCAAATGCTTCGGGACGCGGGGATAGACCCGGCGGAACTGGACAGGAAGAACGGGCCCATCACCCTGGAACGGCTCCGGGAAATTGCCCGGAAAGTCGACACGAAGGACGCCCAGGGCAATTACACCAAGATCGGCTTTATTCCGCAACTTGAGCAGGGCTGGCACTACACCTGGGGCTTCCTTTTTGGCGGCGAATTCGCCGACCTCCAGGCGGGGAAAGTTACCCCCGCCCACCCCGGCGTGGTGGCGGGCTTCCAGTACCTCTACGATTACAACAAGGAAATGGGGGTTCAGCAGGTTCAGACCTTTATTTCCAGTTACAACCCTCCCAACAACCCGCCCCAGCAGCATCCCTTTATCACCGGCCACCTGGCCATGATGATCACCGGCGACTGGTTCATAAATACCATGCGGACCTACGCAGCGGACGTGGATTATGACATAACCTTCATTCCCAGCGTAAAGAAGGGGGATGAGCCTTCTACTTGGGCCGGCGGTTGGACCTTTGTTATTCCCACGGGTTCCAAGAAAAAAGAAGCGGCGGTCCGGTTTATCCACTGGGCCTGCGGCGCCGAGGGGCAGCGGATCTATACCAAAGAATCCGGCCACTGTCCCACGCTTCTTTCGATTTCCAACGACGAGTCTATCTTTACCGAGAAGCAGACCTATTTCCGGGAAGCCCTGTTCTTTACCAAGAGCCGGCCGCCCCTTCCCGTAGGGGCTCTGTACTGGGACGCCCTTTCCACAGCCCAGGACATGGTGGTGCAGAACGTAAAGACCCCGCAGGAGGCCTTGCAGCAGGCTGAACAGCAGACCCAGCCCCAACTGAACAAGTTCCTTCCCCTGCAATAAGCACGCAGCAGCATTGAGAATGCCGCGCCAAAGCCGCGGCATTTTTTTCGGAACGACGCGGCTGCCCGGCGGCGGCGCCGTAATTTGTTAAGGAGTGAAATATGCTTGCCCGGCTGGACAAACGTAATTTACGAAACGCCCTCCTGTTCATTTCACCCTGGATTGTCGGTTTTCTCGTGCTTCAAATATACCCCATCGGATACTCTTTCTATCTAAGCGCTACCGAATATTCGGGATTCGGCAAGCCCCTTTTTAGCGGGCTTAACAATCTTAAGGAATTAGTCAAGGATCCGCTCCTTTCCACCACCATCTACAACACCCTTTTCTATACCCTCCTGGCCGTCCCCATCGGTATCGTGGTTGCCATCATCCTGGCCCTGGCAATGAACCAAAAGGTGGCGGAAGTATCGGTGTACCGGGCCATATATTATCTGCCGTCAATTCTGCCGGCCTTTGCCCTGGTTTTCGTATGGATCCTCTTTACCAACCCCCAGTACGGCCTTTTGAACCGGATTTTTGTGGCCATGGGCCTGCCCTTTATCGACTGGATAGGGGATCCGCGTTTTACCAAGCCTTCCCTGGTTATCCTGGCCCAGTACGGGGCCGGAGGCCCCGCGCTGATCTTCCTCGCATCCCTGCGGGCCATACCCAAGGATCTCTACGAATCCGCCGACATTGACGGCGCCGGGGTGTTCAGAAAATTTTTCCACATTACTTTGCCCATGCTTACCCCGATTATTCTCTACCAGATCATCATGGGTTTAAGCGGCGGACTCCAGGTGTTTACCCAGGCCTACATTATCTCCGGCGGCGCACGGGGCGGCACGGTGGGTTCGCAGAATTCGCTGTTTTTCTACGTTTTGTATATCTACCAGAACGCCTTTAAGTATTCAAAAATGGGATACGCGGCCTGCCTTTCGGTTATGTTCTTCGCGGTCAGTGTTGTTATTGCCATGGCTGTATTCCGCTGGGGACGAAGCTGGGTTTCTTACGATACCTGATTGAGGAGGAGAAAACATGGATAATCTGCAATACCAGAAGAATGTGCGGTTTATTACCCGGTATATCATACCCCGTATTATTTTGATCTTGATGGCGGTCTTTTATATCATGCCCTATTACTGGATGCTCGTTACCTCCCTCAAGAGCTCTATGGAACTACGGCTCGCGCCGCCCACCCTTTTTCCCCATGCGATTCACTTTGAGCATTATGCGGAGGCGGTTCGTTTTATCCCCTTTTTCCGCTACATGATGAATTCCCTGACCATCGTTATCTTTTCTGTCATCGGGGCGGTTATCTCCAATTCCCTGGTCGGTTACGGGTTCAGCCGCATCGACTGGCCCGGGAGGGAAAAACTTTTCCTGATAGTTATCGCTACTATGTTTATCCCCTTCCCGGTGGTGCTGGTGGCCCTCTTTGACATATTCGCCAAATTTAAGCTGGTGAATACCTTCCTGCCCCTGATCATACCGGCCTATACCGGGCAGGCCCTGTATATCTTTATGATGCGCCAGTACCTTTTGACTATACCCAAGGAAATATCCGACGCGGGGTTTATCGACGGGGCCAGCGAATTTGAGATATTCCACCGACTGATCATGCCCCTGATGAAACCGGTTATCGCGGTGGTGGCGATCTTTACCGCCCTGGGCTCGTGGAACGACTTTCTGGGCCCCCTGATCTACCTTACCAGGCAGGAGATGTACACCCTTTCTATCGGGCTCCAGTTCTTCCGATCCCAGCACGAGGTGGAGTACAGCCTGCTCATGGCCGCATCCACTTTGGTGGCCCTGCCCGTGGTGGTGATCTTCCTCTGCTTCCAGCGCTTCTTTGTGGAAGGCATCACCATGGGGGCGGTAAAGGGCTGAGGCTTCCATGCATTCCCCCGGAGAAGGCCCAAACACATAGCCCTCTATGGAGAGCTGCATTTCCCCCCGGCGGTGGGGTCTGTCCCCCGGCTTAGTCAGGAGAAGGTTCGGACACCAAGGCTAGGTGTAAGACTGGAAGCCGCGGTTCCGGTCTTCGCCGGACTCATAGACTTGGCCGCCGACTTTGGGAAACAGGTCAATATCGGGAGATCCCGGGGTTTCAAAAAAAACCTCTCCCTGAACGAGGCCGCCGATAAACTGAAAAAAGTTCTGGCGCCGGTCATGGATCACGCGGCCCGCAGAAACGTTATCCTGATTCTGGAACCGGTCAACCGTTACGAGATAGACTGGATAAACAGCGTTGATGAGGGGGCAGCCGTTTTGGATCGTATACAGAACAACTGTCTAGCCCTTATGCCGGATGTGTTCCACATGAACATTGAAGATGCTTCCATAGGGGATTCTCTGACTAAACACAAAAAGTACGTAAAGTATGTACACCTGGCCGATTCCAACCGCCATGCCCCGGGCAGGGGGCACCTGGATTTTAACGAAGTGTTTGCCGCTCTTAAAACGATAGGCTACAAGGGCTGGGTAAGCGTCGAGATACTGCCTGTTCCGTCTCCGGACGAAGCGGCAAAGCAGGCGGCCGATTATCTCTTACCTTTACTGGCCCAATATAAAACAGCGATCCCTTGACACTTTCAGCGTCTTGTTACATCATCACTAATACAGGTTTAAGAGGAAGGTTCCGGTGGGAGAAAAAACAGCAAGGCTTTTGGAAAAGCGGGACACGGGCGGCTACAACGCCGGGGAACTTGCGGCGCTGGCGGCGGCCTTCAGGCTTGAAATGTTCGATGTGCTGCACCGGCGGGGTACGGGCCACTGGGGAGGAGCCTCCTCGGCGGCGGAAATCGTGACCGCCCTGTACTTCAAGCGGCTGCGGATCGATCCGAAAAACCCCCAATGGGAGGACCGGGACCGGTTTATCCTTTCCAAGGGACACGCCTCGATCAATCTCTATACGGTCCTGGCCCACCGGGGCTACTTCCCCCCGGAGGAACTCCCCGCTTTCCGCACCCTGGGCTCCCGGCTTCAGGGCCACCCAAACATGAAACTCCTGCCGGGGGTGGATTTCTCCACCGGGGCCCTGGGGCACGGCCTTTCGGCGGGGGCGGGAATGGCCCTGGCGGCGGCTCAGAAGGGAAAAAGCTGGAACACCTACGTCCTGGCCGGGGAAGGCTGCCTGGACGAGGGGCAGACCTGGGAGGCCATGCTCTTTTCCGCCAAGTACCGGCCCAGGGGACTGGTCCTGCTCATGGACAACAACCGGGTCCAGCTCGACGGGGACGTGGCGGACATCCTGCCCCTGGACCCCATTCCCGATAAGCTCCGCTCTTTCGGCTGGAACCTTGCCCCAAGGATCTACGACGGGAACGATACCGCCGCTGTCCTTGAATCCTTTGAATGGCTTGACGGCTGCGGGGATGAAAGCCCCGGACTCTGGCCCAAGGCGGTGATCTACAGCACCCTTAAAGCCCGGGGCGTCTCCTTCATGGAGGGGAAAGCCGTCTGGCACGGAGCCCCCATCGACCAGGAGAGCTACGACAAAGGCCGGCCCGAATTGCTGGCCGACCTGGAGGCCAAGGAGGCCGCGTTATGAGTGAAGCCATGCGGGAAACCTGGCTTCCCATGCAGGAAACCCGGCTTCCCATGCAGGAAACCCGGCTTCCCATGCGGGAAGCCTTTGGCAAAAAACTTGCCGAACTGGGGGGGACCAATGGGGATCTGGTGGTGCTGGACGCGGATGTTTCTTCCAGTACCAAGTCGGCCTACTTTGCCAAGGCCTTTCCGGAACGGTTCTACAACTGCGGGGTGGCCGAGGGAAACCTGGCGGGAGTCGCTGCGGGGCTGGCGGCGGCGGGCTGCCATCCGGTGATCAACGCCTTTGCCATCTTCCTGGCCCTGAAATCCACGGATCAGATCCGCAACGATATCTGTTACAACAAGCTGCCGGTGGTCATCGCCGGGGGCTACGGGGGGCTTTCGGACTCTTTTGACGGGGCAAGCCACCAGTCGGTATCGGACATCGCCATTTTCCGTTCCCTGCCGAACCTGGAAGTCATCGTCCCGGCGGACAACCACCAGGCCGCCCTGGCCCTGGAATACGCCCTCTCCCAAAAGGGGCCGGTCTACATCAGGCTCAACCGGAACACCGTCCCTTCCCTGCCGGAAACCTTCTCCCCCGCCCTGTTCGAGAAGCGGGAACCCCTTCTCCTGCGGAAGGGCTACGGGGTAACTATTGCCGCGGGGGGGATAACCGCTTCTATCGCCCTGGAGGCGGCGGGGATCCTCGCCCGGGCCGGGGTGGACGCGGAGGTTCTCTCGGTTCCCTTCGTAAAACCCGCGCCGGGGAAGGGTCTTGAGGCTTCGGTACGAAAAACGGGAAAACTCGTTACCCTGGAGGAACACAACATCCTTGCCGGGTTTGGCAGCGCCTGCCTTGAGGATCTCTCCCGCCAGGGGGCGGCCGAGAGGCCGCACTTCGACTGGCTCCCCATCGGCATAGAGGATCGCTTCGGCGAAAGCGGATCTTACAACGAAGTCCTGGAGTTTTTCGGCCTCTCTCCCAGGGCTGTGGCGGCCAAGGTGAAGAAGTTTGTAAAACCCTGAACCGCCCTGGCGGATGGGGCGGAACGCACGGATTGGGGAAGAAATTTGAATTTATTTGGGTCTTGGAAAGATTTTGATACAAAAAACCGTTTTGTTCACCTTGACACTTTTCCATTTCCCTATGAATATTTTGGCTAATGGAAGCGGCGCCCCAAAACCAACACCGAACCGACGGTGCGTGTTTTGGGGAATGTCCATTTACCCATTGAGGAGGATCTATGAGTCACATGATGAACCGGTTACGGCTTATTGCCGTCCTGGGCCTTATCCTGGTTCTGGGGAACCCGGTATTCGGAGGAGGGGACAAACAGTCTTCGGCGGCTTCGCCGTCAAGCGGCGGATCGGATGTTTCAGGGAAGCTGGTGATCTACACTTCTATTTACGAGGACGTTATCGAAGCCCTGGATAAGGCGCTGGAAAAGAAATTCCCCAACGCGGACATTGAATTCTTCTATGGCGGAACCGGGGCACTGCAGGCAAAAATAGCCGCGGAGATTGACGCGGGCAAGCTTGGCTGCGACCTTCTCCTGGTTGCCGAACCTTCCTACTCCCTGGAACTCAAGGAAAAGGGCATGCTTCACTCCTATGTTTCTTCCCTCGCCGGACGCCTTGCCTTCGACTACGACAAGGAAGGGTACTGGTACCCGGTACGGATCTGCAACATGGTTCTGGCGTACAACCCGGAAAAGGTAGCCAAGAACAGTATCCCCAATTCCCTGCGGGACTTCGCCTTCGATTCCAGCGTCAAGGGCCTTATCTCTATGGGGAACCCCCTTACTTCGGGAACCACCATGGCGGCTGTTACCGCCCTGCGGGACAAGTACGGGTACGAATACTTCCAGGCCCTGGGTAACCAGGGGGTAAAGGTGGAATCAGGGTCGGTAGCTTTGACCAAACTCCAAACCGGGGAATGTAAGGTAATCATGATCCTGGAGGAGTCTATCCTCAAAGTACGGGAAGAGGATGATTCCAAACTGGAGGTGATCTATCCTACCGACGGGACCATTATCATCCCCTCCACCGTTATGACCATTGCCGACAAGTGGAGCGCCAACAAAAATACGAAACTTGCCGAGGCGCTCACCGACTGGCTCCTCTCCGACGAGGGCCAGGAAAATATCGTCAAGGGCTGGATGCACTCGCCGATTAAGAATTTCGCCAAACTGCCCTACGACGGCATTCCTACCACCCAGATCATGGCGAACCAGATCCCGGTAAACTGGGAAAACGTGTACCGCCAGAGGGAAGAGATCCGGACCAGGTTTGAGGAACATGTAACAAAGAAATAAGCGGCCGGGCGGTTTCAAAACGCCGGATCTTGAAACCGCCTCTTTCCGGGGAAACCCCGGTAAAAATATCCCGGTGAAAATTCCCAATGGAAAATATCCCAAAATGGGGGTTCTTGAAGCAGGGGGGAGAAGATATGTCCGACAAGGCGCTTCTACTGAAACAGCAGCCCAAGTTCTATTTTGACATTAAATGGGTGGTAATCGGCGCTATTGCCCTGTTTATGCTGGTTTTCCAGGTTTTCCCTCTGCTGTATCTGATTTTCAGGGCCCTGTTTTCCACCGGCAGCCTCTCCGCGGGCGCCTTCAAGCGGGTCTATTCCTACCCGCTGAACTGGGACGCCCTTAAAAACACGGTGATCAGCGCGGGGCTCTCCATGGTTTTCGGGGTTTTTATCGCCTTTCCCCTGGCCTGGCTGGTGGGGAGAACCAACCTTTACGGCAAAAAGTTTTTCCGTACCCTGTTCGTGATGACCTATATGGTTCCACCCTACGTAGGGGCTATGGCGTGGCTCAGGCTTCTTAATCCCACTGTGGGGAACCTCAACATGTTTCTTATGGCCCTCTTCCGTCTGGACAAGGCGCCTTTTGACATCTACACCCTGGGGGGCCTTATCTGGGTGCTGACCACCTTTTACTATCCCTACGCGTTTATCACCATCTCCCGGGCAATGGAAAAAATGGACCCCTCCCTGGAGGAAGCCTCCCGGATTTCCGGGGCCTCTCCAATCAAAACCCTGTTAACCGTTACCATGCCCATGATGGCGCCGAGCATTGTCGCCGCCGCCTTGCTGGTCTTTGTGTCCGCCGCTTCCTGTTACGGTATCCCCTCCATCATCGGGGCTCCGGGCCAGGTCCATACGGTTACCACCCGTATCATCGACTTTGTGTACATCGGTTCACAGGAAGGCCTGACGGACGCCACCACCCTCGCGGTGTTTCTTATGGTCATCGCGAATCTGGTGCTTTACATTTCCACGTTTGTGGTAGGGAAAAAACAGTACATCACCGTTTCGGGCAAATCGGTAAAACCCAATATCGTTGATCTTGGCAGGTGGCGGCTTCTCATTACCCTTGGGGTCTGTATCTTTGCCTTTATCATCGTAATTCTGCCTTTCCTTACCGTGGCCGCGACTTCATTCATGGTAAACCTGGGGAATCCCATCGGCCCCGGCAATATCACATTCCGGTACTGGGAACGGATCTTTACCCGGAAAGCGATCCTTTCCTCCGGCTGGAACAGCCTGGTTTCCGCTTCCGCCGCGGCTAGCTTCGGGATAATTATCTCCTGCGTCATGGCCTACCTTCTCATGCGTACCAATACCAGGGGGAGGCGGATTCCCGACTTTCTTATCACCGTGGGAAGCGGTACCCCCAGCGTGGTTATCGCCCTTGCCCTTATCATGACCATGTCCGGCCGTTTCGGGATCAATATCTACAACACCTTAACTATCATGATCATCGCCTATATGATCAAATACCTGCTTATGGGCATGCGGACGGTGGTATCCGCCATGAGCCAGATACATCCCTCATTGGAAGAGGCGTCCCAAATTTCGGGGGCCGGGTGGCTTAAAGTTTTCAGGGATGTTACGATCCCCCTTATCGGGCCTTCGGTGGTGGCGGGCTGGTTCCTTATCTTCATGCCCTCGTTCTACGAGCTGACTATGTCCATCCTGCTCTATTCCACCAATACCAAGACATTGGGCTACGAACTTTTTACCTACCAGACCTACCACAGCCAGCAGACCGCGTCGGCCCTGGCTACAGCGATTCTGCTTATGGTTATCGCGGTGAACTGGCTGCTCAATAAACTAACCGGGGGGGATTTCTCTATCTAGTAAATTTAAGGCTAGTAAAAATCTAAGGCGGCTTTCCCAAACCGGGGGAAGCTTCCGGTGTCTGTCTATAAACGGTGCGGGGGGTTAGATTCATGTCCGTTATTACTATTGAAAAAATAACCAGGCGTTTCAGCGATGGTTACCTGTTGCTTGACGAATTCTCCAATGTCTTTAAAGACAAGGAATTTGTTACCCTGCTGGGGCCTTCGGGCTGCGGGAAAACAACCATGCTCAGAATGATTGCCGGTTTTGAAAAACCAAGTACCGGAGAAATACGCATTGACGACATGGTTGTCAACTCGGACAAAATTTTTGTTCCCCCGGAAAAGCGGAATATCGGCATGGTGTTCCAGTCCTACGCGGTCTGGCCTCACATGACGGTTTTTGAGAATATCGCCTACCCCTTAAAAATCGCCCGGGCGCCCAAGGCAAAGATCAGGGAAAAAGTCGAATGGATCCTGGAGAAAGTCCATCTAAGCCAGTACGTGGACCGTACCCCCTCCCAGTTATCAGGCGGGCAGCAGCAGCGGGTGGCCCTGGGCAGGGCGCTGGTAGCGGAGCCGCGGGTTCTCCTGCTTGACGAGCCGCTTTCAAACCTGGACGCCAAACTGCGGGAAAGCATGCGTTTTGAAATAAAGGAGATCCAGCGCGAGCTGGGGATCACCGTGGTATACGTAACTCACGACCAAACCGAAGCCATGGCAATGTCGGACAGGATCTTTGTTATTTACAAGGGGATCGTCCAGCAGGTGGGAGGCCCTACCGAGATATACCGGCGTCCGGTAAACCAGTTTGTCGCCGATTTTGTGGGAAAGGTTAATTTTCTTTCCGGGGAGGCAAGGGAAGGCCGCGTAGAACTAAGCGGCATGGGCCAGTCCATCCCCTACCAGGGCCCCTGTACCGGCAAAGTTATCGTTGCCCTCCGGCCGGAAAACATCAATATACTTTCCCCAAAAGGCGGAAGCGGCGCCCCTGTTTTGGCCGAAAGCCCTGGGGGAATTCGTCCCGGCGAAGGCCGCCTGGAGGGCAGGCTGGCAAGCCAGTTCTACCTGGGGGATGTAAACGACTGCCGGGTGGACATAAACGGGGAAATCGTCCGGGTCATTACCGACAGCTTCAGTTATGACGACTTGAAAGAAGGCCAGAAGGTCTCCCTTTCGTTAAGGGAATTTATCGTATACCAGGACGACGGAAGCGGCGGGGCCGGAATTGTAACATAAGTGAGGGGAGGAACGCATGCTGCCTACCGTTGATTTTTTTGGCACTCCTGTTACCCGGCTCATCATCGGGGACAATTCCATGGAGGGGCTTTCGTACATCCCCAAAATGTACCTCAGTTCGGAACTGGTGGATTACTGGACCGCCGGTAGGTGCGTCCAAGCCCTCTTTGAGGCGGAAAAGCGCGGGATGAACACCTATATGGCGGTGGCGGACCCCTTCCTGCTCCGGGTGATCCGGCAGTACAAAAACGAGGGGGGCAAGATGCACATCATGTTCCAGACCTACCCGCCCATAGACCTGGACGTGAGCATTGTGCAAATGGGGAAGCTTGGCCCCCTGGCGGTTTACCACCAGGGGACTACGGCGGACATCTGGCTGGAAGAGGGCAAAGAGGAATTTCTAAAAGAGCGGATCAGGCGGCTCAAAGGCATGGGCATACCTGCCGGGCTTGCCACCCATGTGCCGGAGATCCTGAAGCGGGCGGAGGAGGAGGACTGGGGCCTTGACTTCTACATGGTCTGCCTCCAGAATTCCCGAAAATACGAAAAAGAGGAGAGTACCTTTCTTACGGGGAAGGAGAAAACCATCGTCTTCCACCCGGAGGACCGCTGGGACATGTTCCCGGTGATCCGGCAGGTGCGGAAACCCTGCATCGTATTCAAGATTTTCGCCGGGGGACAGCTGTTCTACGACCGTAGAGAGGAGGAGATCCCCGGCCTGGTGGAAAAATCCATGCAGGAAGTCTACAGCAACATTAAACCCAGCGACATTGTTCTTATCGGGGCTTTCCAGAAGTACAAGAACCAGATTCGGGAAAACGCGGAGATCTGCCGGCGGGTGCTGGGGGAAACGTAAGGGCTCTAAGCAACAGGCTGCCAGGAACCGACGGGAGACTCACCTCTCCGCCTCTTCCCAGTTGGCCGGATCAAATATGTTGCCGTGAACCCTGAGCCAGTCCTTTCTGCCGCTGTCAAGGACATACTTGGGCATCCAGGAACCGGCGGTAGTTATGACAACTCCCCCCTCCTTCCGCTGTATCAAAGGAAACCCGGTAAAGGGGTTTACCGGGTTCTCGACGATCCCCGAAAGGTTCAAAAAGAGGACATCGGCGTTGGTCATAAAACGGTTATCCTGCCATACCCCCCCCCCCAGGCGCCAAAATCCTTGAAGAGCAGCAGAGGATTGTAGTTTTCCACCCGCATACCCTTGGGAAGGACGATGTTTCCGGAAAAGGGGCTCTCCAGGTTTGCCCCGTGATCCGATACGACAACAATACGGGTATTGTCATAGGCCCCGTTTTCCCTGAGGAAGTCCAGCCATTTTCCCAGCAGCAACAGGGCCGCGGTATTTACGTGAAATTCTTTCTCCTGGGCAAAGGGGCCGCTTCCCCTGCCGCGCGGTTCCGTAGCGGGAACATAGCCGGGAACCTGTAGATATGCGTCTTCGTGGGGAAGCTGATTGTAGATAACCGTAAAAGTGTCAGCCCTGGCCGGCTCAAAGTCCGTAAGGAGAGGCAGAAAATCCAGAGAAGCGTAATGATCGATAGTCCGGATGACAAGTTCATTATCCCGCTTCCTGCGGCTGTCGATCTTGTTTTCCAAATTATCCGTTGAAAGGTAGTAGCCGTTATCATAGATAAGGGGCCGGAACAGGATCGGGCTTATCCTGAAGAACGAAAAACGTATCAGGTTCTTTTCAAGCAGATCGGTTATGGAAAGCAGTTTTACTTCTGGATGCCGGAGGAGCCACCGGGCGGTGTATTTGCCGTCAATCCTTTCAAAATTCATATAGGGGGCTGTTTTTAGCCGTTCCCAGAATTCGCCGTTCTCCGTCAGGCTGTCAAAAAAATAATCCGTCGCGGTTACGGAAAATCCCGCACCGGCGAAGATCCGGGGCTGCACAAAAAAGGCGTCGTTTACCTTCGTAACCCACAGCACATCGGGCCGTTTGTTTATCTCCTCCGGGGTATACTCATAACCTCCAAGGATCGGCGGCCCGCCGGGGGTTGTCCAGCCGCCGAAGGACACGCAGTTGGGATACCAGGTAAAACCACTGAACTGGGAGTGCAGCGCCGGGTTCTCCCGGAATATCTCCGGGGCATAGGCGCTTATCGCCCGGTCAAGGATGATAAGAACCACGTTCCTCCCGGTTTTTGATAAATGGTATACGGGGTTTACCGTTTCCTCCGGCCCCGTGGTGTCCCTGGCGTACCGCAGAATGTCAAATTCCCGCTGAATGGTAGTAACACTGAGTATCCCCTGACCCAGCAAGGCTGCCGTGGCGATAAGCTGGAGGGAACTGAAAATACGCCCTTTCGAAAATTTGAGCAGCAAGACCAGTGCCCCCAGAAAAAGAAGCAGGACCCCCAGATTTAAAAGTATCGCGGACCTATCGTACATTGCCCTCAGGGCGCCAAAAAAGTTCAGCGTAACCGTAAGAAACCCATAATTCCCCGGAAAAATAAAGACATCCGTCAGGGCAAGGCCGCACAACAGGATCATTACCAGGGAAAAGAGGCCGCGCCGCCGGGAAGAACAGAAAAGATACACCATGGCGGGCCAAAAAAGGAACAGCCCGCCGGCCTGGAAAAAAACAGTGACAACAAAGGGGAAGGGTGATTCGTAGGATTCGATAAATGAAAAATCCGCGACAGAGGAGGCGATTAGTCCCGCGGGTATCACGAGTCCGGCAAGTAGAAACAGTATCCCCGCAGACAGAAAAAAGGCCGGAGGGGATGAAAAGGCCCGGGTCATCCACCCCAACCGGGACTGCGCGAACCCGGAACAGCGATCCGGTTCGGGACAGTTTTGAAGCCCTGCCGGGCAAGGCCGCCGCAAAAACGGAGATCGGAACATACGAACAAAAACAGCGGCGGAGAGGGCAAAAACCACCATTCGTTTGGAGAGGGCCCCGGAGTGAAAGAACAGAACAAAGAAAGCGACAAAAACAGCGGCCCCGCAGGAAAGGACGGAAACGATCAGGGGGGATTTTTTCGTCCGGGCCAGGATATTTTTTGCCAGGGAAAAAACATTGTTGGCGGTCCAGTAAAGCACCAGTCCCGAGGGGGAGTTGTAGAGGAGCAGCAGGAATATTCCCGCCATACCGTAAAGCTGTACCTTATCCTTAGGCCCCAGCCCTCTGGTATAAACCAGGGACGCGGCGCAGTTGACAAGGGTCATCAGAAGAGGGAGCAGGTTTACCCCGCCCCAGAGGGGAATAATCAGATCCGGCTCGTAGAGATCCCGGATAAAGAGGAACGATTCTCCCCGCAGAATCTCCAGACGGGAGAGAAACGAGTAGGCGGCGATAAAAAAGGGAACCTGGATAAGCAGGCTCAGGCTGCTCCGCATGGCGTAAACCGGATGGTAGTGATTCTGCCGGTAATAAACGGAGAGTAACATGTACCGTTCGTCCCCGCGGAACAGGGTTTTTATTTTATCAATCTTGGGCTTAAGCCGCTTTTGTAGGGCCCGTTCCGCCTCTTCCCGTTTTTCCGCCGCAAGGTACAGGGGCAGGGTCAGAATACTAACCGCCCCGCTGACCCCCAGAATCGCCAGGCCGATATTGTCAAACACCCGGTACACAAACAGAAAGGCCAGCTCAATCAGCAGGACCGGGGGGAAAACAATAAGCTGGTAAAGAATATCCGCCATGGTATAGATCGCTACTGCCTGTGCGCCTTAAGTTTTTCTCCCCAGAAGCTCTGTCCGCGATTTAACATACTCCCAGCGATCCCGGTTCAGCACGGCCCGCCGGAAAAGGGTACCGGGAATCCCCTCCAGTTCGTAGGAGCCCCGGCTGACAAACTTTTTTCCCGATCCTTCGGTAAACCAGTATACCAGGGATATCTGGTCCTTGTCCAACTCTATGGCGTTGATCCCCTTCTTCCCGACATTGTCGTGCTTCTCCTCTACTACGGCATTGGCCATTTGTAAAAGGCGTCATGATCGGCGCGGTGAAAGGGTAATACCACATTTTCTTGTCGCATTGTTTTCGGAACTGTGGTATTCGCTGAGTTGTGTTAAGGCGAGCCGGAAAACAGTTTTTGCGTAAAGGGGGACATCAATCCGCGGGCTTTATGGCCAGGTGCAGTTCGTCAAGCTGTTTCGCGTCCACCTCCCCGGGGCTGTCGTCCATGGGACTGGCGGCAAAGGAATTCTTGGGAAAGGCGATGACTTCCTTGATTGAGGTTTCCCCGGCCATCAGCATCACCAGGCGATCCAGGCCCGGGGCTATGCCGCCGTGGGGAGGGGCGCCGTATTTAAAGGCCCCGGTAAGGAAGCCGAAACGCCGCTCCGCCTCGGCGGGATCGAAGCCGGCAATTTTGAAGATCCGCTTTTGCAGTTCCGGATCGTGAACCCTTATGGAGCCCGAGGCAAGTTCAAAACCGTTCAGCACCAGGTCGTAGAGATCCCCCTTTACCGCGCCGGGGTCGTTTTCCATCACCGCGTGGTACTTTTCCTGGGGCATGGTGAACAAATGGTGGGCCGCCTCCCACCGGTTCTCCTCCTCGTTGAACTCGAACAGGGGGAAATCGAGGATCCAGGCAAACTCAAAACGGGGTTTGCCGGAGGTGTCCGGGGCGGTAAGCCCGAGATCCTTCCCCAGCTTTGATCGCAGGGCCCCCAGGGCGGTGTTGGCGGTACCGCGTTTCGAATCCGCCACGATAAGGATAAGATCCCCTATCCCCGCGCCGAGGCCCGCGATTATCTCCCCCCCGTGGGGGGAGAAAAATTTCGCCACTCCCCCTTCCAGGACGGGCGCCTTGTCCCGGTCCCCGGCGACCCGCATCCAGGCCAAACCTCTGGCCCGGTATATCTTCGCGTGGGCCTCCAGATCCTCTATCTGCTTGCGTGAGTAAGGGGCGGACATCAGGGCGGCGGGAACCACCAGGGCCTTTACGCCGCCTCCCTGGACGCTAAGCCCCTTTTCCGCGGCGGCCCTGCGGGCGGCCTCCCCCTGGGCAAGGGCATCCTTGAAAGCCTGGAAAGTTCCGGCCTCCACGTAAGGGCCAAAGTCTTGCAGGGCCAGGCCGAAGCGCAGATCCGGCTTGTCGGTACCGTAGCGTTCCTGCGCCTCTTCCCAGGAAAGGCGGGTAAACCGGACGGGCAGTTCTATCCCCAGGGTCTTTTTGAACACATGGCCCATGAGCCCCTCGGTCATGGAAAGCACGTCGTCCCGGCTTACAAAGGACATCTCAATATCGATCTGGGTAAACTCAGGCTGCCGGTCCCCCCGGGCGTCCTCGTCCCGGTAACAGCGGGCAATCTGGAAGTACCTGTCGAAGCCGCCTGCCATGAGGAGTTGCTTGTAGAGCTGGGGGCTCTGGGGCAGGGCGTAGAAGCTCCCCGGGTAAAGCCGGGAAGGCACCAGGTAGTCTCTGGCGCCTTCGGGGGTGGATTTGATGAAGGTGGGGGTCTCGATCTCGTAGAAACCCTGTCCGGCCATCCATTCCCGCACCGCGAAGCTTACCTCGCTGCGCAGCCTGATACGCCGCTGCATACCTCCGGATCGAAGATCCAAATAGCGGTACTTGAGGCGGAGTTCCTCACTGGCCTTGCTCTCCTCGTCTATCTGAAAGGGAAGAACCTCCGAGCGGTTAAGGATGACCAGCTTCCCGGCCAGCACCTCGATCTCCCCGGTGGGCATGGCGGGATTCACCATATCCTCCGGCCTCCTCCGCACCAGGCCCTCCACGGCGACGCAGAATTCGTTCCGCAGTTCCGCCGCCGTTTT